>CAYHRW010000080.1:0-10488 GCA_964359105.1 uncultured bacterium | reverse complement strand
CCAGCGGTCCCAGCTCGTGCAGGCCGAGGTTCAGCTCGTCGGCGATGTAGCCGAGATAGCGGCCGCAGCCCGCGGCGCAGCGGTCGTTCATCTGGAACGACGTGACGACGCCGTGCTCGTCCACCTGGATCGCCTTGGTGTCCTGCCCGCCGATGTCGAGCACGGTGCGCGTGTCGGGGAAGCTGTCGTGCGCGCCGCGGCCGTGGCAGAGGATCTCGCTCTTCACCGCCTCCCTGGGGAACGGCAGGGCCTGGCGGCCGTAGCCGGTGCCGACGAACGCCACCTCCTCGATCTCGCGGTCCGCCGCCTCGCGGAGCGCGCTCTCGATCCGGGCTCGCGCGCTCCCGCCCTGGCTCCCGTTCTCCGGGGCGACGCGCCCCAGCGCGCGGCGCAGCAGCGGCGCGAACGCGGGGCGCCGGAAGCGCACCTCGACGTCGAGGATCGCGCGGTCGAAGAGCCCCACCAGCCGATCGAAGGGGACCTTCCCGTTGGCGGACACGCGCTCGGCGCCCGCCATGAACCCGGCGGCGGCGACGTCGCGGAAGAAGTCGCTCTTGCGGGGCGCGCCGCCGAGGAAGAGGTCGGGCGCGGTGCGCCGCATCTCGCCGAGCACCTGGTGCGCGGCTGGCTCGAGCACGTCGCGCAGCGCGCGCACCGCGGGGCCCGCGACGTGCCGCGCCACGGAGTCCTCCAGCTCGCCCAGCTCCTCGAGGTAGAGCTCGAGCCGCAGCGCATCGAAGAGCCGCGCGCGGATCGCCTTCGCCCCGGCGGCGCCGGGGCCCTCGAGGCTCTCGATCGCGCGCTCGAGCAGGCTCCGTCGCGCGGCCAGCACCGCCTCCTCGTGCGCCACGGCGCACGCCACTTCGTAGTTGCTGCGGCTGTTGGTGATCCCCTGGCCGAGGATCCCGCCGCGCTCGTCCATCAGGACGGCCTTGGTGGTGGTCGAGCCGAGATCGATCCCCACGACGCACTTCATGAATAGCCTCCCTGGCGCCGGGCCTCGAGCATCTGGAGGTAGCTCTGGATGCGGTTCTCGATGTTCGACTTGCCGAAGTAGCGCGGGTCCACCAGGTCCGACTCGATGAACGCGCCGGGAACGCCGGTGCGCTTCTCCAGCTCGCGGAGCATGAGGAGCTGGCCGGCGCTGAACGAATTGCACGACTTCACGCTGTTGATCACGAACCCGTCGGCCTGATAGTCGCGGATGTAGCGCTCGAGCAGCGCCACGCGCGCCGGCAGGCTCAGGTTGGTGTAGCAGCCGAGGCAGTAGTCGGCGAGGCTCTCGAGCGGGTGCTGCGCGTCGTGCCGGAAGCCGTTGTCGTAGAGCCCGCCGACGCGGGTGTAGGTGCTCGCCACGACCACCGCGCCCTCGCGGCTGAACATGCGCCAGAAATCGTTGAAGCTCGTCCAGTTCGGCGGACCCTCGACCACCAGGCGGTAGCGCTCGGGGCCGAGCGGGCCGTCGGGCGACATCGGGCCCTCGCCCGCCGCGATCCGGGCCTCGACCTCCGCGCGCAGCTCGCGGTAGTACTCGACCGCCTCCTCGGTGCCGCGGAACGCGCTGAAGATCGGGCCGATGTAGTAGACGCCGCCGAAATAGCCATCGATCGGCGACGGGCGCTGTCGTGCCGACTCCCACACCGCGACCAGGTCGTCCTCGGCCCGGGCGGAGAGCGTGAGCCGGCGGGCGAGCTCGTCGTGGTCGAGCTTGCGCCCCGCGATGGACTCGAGCGCGGGGACGACCTTGTCGCGCAGCTGCTCGACGACGTAGCCGCGCATCTCCGGCGTGATCCTGCCGTCGGCCTGGTAGGGCACGTGCAGCATCACGACCGGGCACTTGTACTGCTCGCGCAGCAGCTCGAACCACTTCATGAACGTGAAGCAGCCGGTGTACGAGAGCAGCAGCACGTCGGGCTCGGGGAGCTTCGTGCCGGTCGGCCCGATGTTCCCGCCGCGCAGCATGCCGATGTCGCACTTCACGTAGGTGCAGACGTCCTCGGAGTGCCCGGCCTTCTCGGCCTCCAGGATGTAGCCGCCCGAGCGCCCGCGCATGCCGGACTGGAGCGCGTTGATCTCGGGCAGCACCGGCAGCATGTCCAGCGCTCCGATCAGCTCCGTGAGATTGCCGGGCACGAACGTGTACACCACCTTGCGGCCGTCCTCGCGCGCGCGGGCGAGCCGCTCGAAGTGCCCGGCGATCATCTGCTTCTGGTGGAGCTGGCTGCGGTCCTTGGCGCTCTCGAGCGCGCCGGTCCTGGTGGTCATCGCTGGCCTTCCCAGAGTTTGACGGCGTCGGAGAACGCGCCCGCCTGCTCGCGGATGGTCTGGAACTGTCCGGTGTTCTCGGCGAACTTCGCGCTGGTGTGCGGGACCCCGGCGCGGTCGAGCGCGGTCTCGAGCATGGGCTGATCCAACAGCGCCGGATCGCAGAACGAGGCGGCGCAGAAGATCACGCCGTCGGCGCCGCAGCGCTTCACCTTCTCGATCAGCGCCGCGCCCTTCACCCCGTCGGCGATGTAGCGCGACGCGGTCGCCACGCCGCGCTCCAGGTAGGCGCGGGCCAGCGACTCCACCGGGTCCTCGCCGGCCCGCACGTCGATCGGCCCCTCGATCGAGCGCAGGCCGAGCTGCAGATCGTCGTCGAGGATGTCGCAGCCGGCGCGCTCCAGCGTCTGGATCAGCGCCAGCGGCGGCTGCTCGCAGAACGCGCCGACCATCACCACGCGCGCGTTGTCGAACGCCCGGGTCGGGCGCTGCCGCGTCGCGGCCAGGAACTCGTCGAGCAGCCGGGTGTGCTCGCGCGCGGTCATCAGCGTGCCCGCGCGGGCGACCAGGTAGGCCTCCGACGCGCGCACGCGCCACGGCTCGTCGCGCCGCAGCGCGTCGAGCGTGTCGAGCCGCTCGCGCCGCGCGTTCTCGTCCGCGATCGCCCGCTGCAGCGCGGCGGCGTCGAGCGGCCGGGCGCCGCGCGCCTCGAGGTCGCGCGCCAGCGCCCGCAGCTGCTCGACGTAGAAGCGCCCGCCGACCGCGGGCGTGAACTCCTGCGGGAGATCGAGGTAGAAGGTGTAGCGCCCCGGGAACAGCATCTGCCACATGCCGCCGAGGTTCCGGATCACGTCACAGATGGATGGGAAGATCATCCCGTCGGCCCAGTCGAGGTGGCCGGCGAGCGCCAGCTCGAGCGTGCTGCGCGGGATGTGGCACAGGTAGGACTGGAAGTACGAGTCGCCGCGGATGATGTCGATCTGGGCCCCGGCGCCGAACACGCCGACCGGCAGCGCCCCCATCGCCTCGATCAGCGGGCGCGGCGCGTAGATCGGCATGCAGCCGACCGCGAGCGCGCCGGGGTGCGCGGCCTTCCATTCCCGCACCGCGGCGAACGTGTGGTCCTCGGCGAGGCCGAGCGCGCGCTCGAGGAGCGGCGCGCACGGATCGGCGGGACGGGCGCTCCCGGGACCGGCGGGATCCATGGGTTCGCTCCTCCTCAGTTGCGGTGGAGATGGATCGGAGATCGCACTTCGACCCTGGCGACGCTTCGCTCGGTGGCCGAGAGCGTCGCGCGCGCCGGCCAGGGCGCCCGGAGCCCGCAGAGCGCGAGGCCGTGGATGGAGCGCGCGACCTCCTGCGGCGTGCCGTGGCGCGCCGGGTCGTACCACGCGTACACCCAGTTCAGCATGCCGAAGATGTGGTAGGTGGCGCGCTCGAGCGCGACCTCGTCCATCGCTTGGGCGGGGGCCTTCGCGGAAGCGCGCTCGACGACCCCGCGCACGATCCCGAGCCCGAGGCGGAAGTAGCGCTCCTTCATCGCGCGCACCGCGCGCCGGTGCTTCGGCGGCAGCTCGCCCGCCTCCTCGACCAGCACCCGCATCACCTCGGCGTGGCCGGCGACGTAGCGCACGTGCGTGAGGATGAACGCGTGCAGCCGCGACTCGCCCTCCGTGGCGGTGGCGCTCACCTCCTCGGCCATCGCGATCAGCGTCTCGAAAGCGCGGGTCTGGAGCGCGAACAGCAGGTCCTCCTTCGAGCCGAAGTAGTTGTAGAGGTTGGCGAGGCTCATCTTCGTGGCGGCGGCGAGGTGGCGCATGGACATGCCGTGATAGCCGCGCTGCGCCAGCAGCCCGGCGGCCGCCCGCAGGATGTCCACGCGTCCCTCTTCCTTGCGCTCGACCCGCGTCACGCCGCCCCCCGATGCCCGCCGCCGCGCTCGCCCCGCCAGGTCCCGGACGTCATCACGCTCACGCGCCCATGTTCTTGCGCGCCGCAGGCGTCAGGACGCGCCGGATCAGGTCCGCGTCGAACTTCGCGCCCTGCGCGTAGAGCCGGCGCAGCTCGGCGAAGTCGATTTCGCGCTCGGCGCCCTCGCCGAAGTGGAACGCCGGGAAACCCGCCGCCGCCTCGGTGTTCATGTTGAGCGCCAGCCACGAGCGGTTGGTCTCGCTGTTCGCGTACCAGTGCTCGAGCTTCTTCTTGCGCAGGCTCTCGAGCGTCTTGCGCGTGCAGTCGGGGAACGTGTGCATGAGCTTGGTGACCATGCGGTCCACCGCCACGTCGAGCTGCGCGAGGTCCACGGTGCAGCGCGCGGCCAGCGCCTTGGCTTCCTTCGCGGCGTCGCCGGTCTTCCAGTCGCCCAGCACGACGCGGCCCATCTCGTCCACCCAGCGCTCGGTGATCGCGAAGGGATTGGGGATCCACGGGCCTTCCGGCGTGCGGTGGACGGGCACGATCTCGTTGATGAGGCCGAGCCGGAGCGCCTTGTGCGCCGACCACGCCTCGCACAGCACCAGCGACTCGGCCGCCCTGGCGACGCCCACGTGGAGGTGCAGGAAGTCGGTGGAGCCGCCGTCCGGCGCGGAGCCGTGGATCGGTCCCGCCTGTCCGAAGCGCGCGTGGTCGCCGGCGATGGTGAAGTCGCAGGCCATCCCGATCTCCTGCCCGCCCGCGATGCGCATGCCGTTGACCCGGCAGATCACCGGCTTGTCGCACAGCAGGATGTTCGTGACCATGTCGTTGAAGAGCCGCATGTACTGGAGGTATTCGAGCGGGCGGCCCGAGTAGTAGGTCGCGTACTCGGCGGTGTTGCCGCCGGTGCAGAACGCCCGCGTGCCGACCGCGGTGAACACCACCGCGACCGCGCGGCGGTCCGTGCTGGCGCGGCGGAATGCGAGGATGACCTCCTTCACGGCGTCGGTGGTGTAGGAGTTCAGCTGCTTCTCGTTGTCGAGCCAGATCCACACCTGGTGCAGGCCCTCGACGGGCTTGCCGTCGCGCCCGAGCACCGGGCGCTCCTCGTAGCGGATCGAGCGGAAGCGGTAGTCGCTGTCGAGCTCGTGGCTCAGCAGCGTGACGTCGTTGTGCGGAAGGGTCTCGGCCATGGCGGAACTCCTTGGTGCCCTCAGGTTCGAGGGTCGAGGATCATGCGGCGCTCCAGCCGGTGCTGCGCGAGGGCGCCCAGGAACTCGTTGATCCGGGACATCGGGCCGTACTCGACGAACGGCTCGAGCACGACCTTGCCGCCGGCGATGAGACGCAGGACGTCGGGGTACGCCTCGGGCGGGCAGCCCCAGCTGCCGTGGGCCGTGGCGTCGAACGCCATCAGGTTCGAGAGGCGCACCTCGACCGGCTTGGGCGTGAAGCCGACCTGCAGCAGCGTGGCGCCGCGCGCGAGCAGCCCGAACGCGAGCTGCTGGCCGGCGGTAGCGCCGCTGCACTCGAAGATGCGCCAGCGCAGCGACGGGACGCCCCAGCCGCGCGCGAGGCCGTGCAACTCCTTGCGCACCTCCTGGGGTGCGCGGTCCTTCACGTTCACGGTGCTCTCGGCGCCGTGCCGGGCGAGCAGCTCGAGCCGCTGGGGCTGCACGTCGCAGACGGCGACACGGGCGCCCAGCGCGCGCGCGATCTGCACCACGAATCCGCCCACGCCGCCCGCGCCCACGACGAAGACCGCATCGCCCGCGGCGAGCCCGGCGCGCCGCACCGCCTGGTACGCGGTCGAGACCGCGTCGGCCACGACCGATAGCATGCGCGGGTCCACGCCCGCCGCGAGATCGTCGAGCGCCACGAGCGGCCCGGCCGGCACCAGCATGTGGGTGGCGAAGCCGCCGTGGATGTCGTTGCCCGGCATCTTCTGGGTGGGGCAGGCGTTCCCGCGGCCGGCGCGGCAGAACTCGCAGGCGCCGCACGGCAGCACGGCGGGCACGATCACGCGGGAGCCGGGCTTCAGCGTCACGCCTTCGCCGGTCGCGACGACGGTGCCGACGGCCTCGTGGCCGAGCACGAGCGGAAGCGCCTTGTTGGGGCGCACCGATCCGTCCGCGAAGCCGAGGTCGGTGTGGCACAGCCCGCAGGCGAGGACTTCGACCACGGCTTCGCCCGCGCCGGGCGCAGGCAGGTCGAGATCGCGCGCGACCAGCGGCGCCGCAGGCGTCTCGAGGAAGTAGGCAAGCGCTTTGGCGACCATGGATCCTCCGGAAGGCGAACCGCCGGGAGATGCGGACCCGGGCAGACTAGTGAACGAACGTTCGTTAGTCAACGGGAAGGCGGCCGGCGGCCACGGCGAGGCTGATTCGGAGCATGCCCTGTCTCCCTGGGTCGGAGCCGGGGGGCGTCGACTATCGGCTATAGCGGGACTTGAGGCCACCCCACGTCGTCGTGGACGTCGGCGTGGCTCCGGGCGAGAACTTCTGGATGCGCTGGTTTGCGGTATCCGCGACGTAGATGTTGCCCGCGGTGTCGACAGCCACGTCGTTCGGGCTTCGGAACTGCCCGTCGCCTGTCCCGTAGGAGCCGAAGCTCAGAATGAAGCTGGCATCACTGGCGAACGCTTGGATGCTGCAGAGAGGCTGGTCGAGCACCAGGGTGGTGCTGGCCGCGTTGACGGTCAGGGCGATGGGTGCTTGGAACTGGCCGTCGCCTGTACCCGTGCCGCCCCAGGAGGAGACGAAGGCGCCCTCCGGCGTGAACTCCTGGATGCGGTCAGTACCGATGTCCGAAACGAAGACATGGTCGTTCGTCCCGACGGCGATGCCACGGGGGTCCATGAACTGGCCGTTGCCTGAGCCCGTGCTACCCCACTTGCCCAGGAAGGCCCCCTGGCTTGAGAACTTCTGGATTCTGTGGTTGCCCGGATCCACGACGTAGACGCCCTCGTTCTAATCCACGGCGATTCTCGTGGGGTTTTCGAATTGGCCGTCGCCGGTCCCCGGGCCACCCCACTTGGTCAAGAAGAAACCTGTCGGGTCGAACTTCTGGATGCGGGCGTTGAGGGCGTCCACGACATATATGTCGCCGCTGGAGCCGACGGCGATACCGTAAGGACCGTTAAACTCTCCGTCACCCGTGCCCAATACGCCCCACTGAGACACGTAGGCGCCATCGGTTGTGAATAGCTGAATTCTATGATTCTCATAGTCGGCCACATAGACAACGCCCCCAGGACTCACGGCGATGCCCAGAGGCCCATTGAAGTGCCCGGTCCCGGTGCCCTGTGAGCCCCACTGGAGCAGGAATGCAGGAGGAGTCTCCGTCGCGAACGCGGGGGTGGCGGAGAGAAGGCCTGTGACGAGGAGGAGCGCGATTGATCTGGACATGACTCCCTCCGAGGCCCGAGGGCCGACTCTGGGGCTAGCTCCGCACACCGGCCCTCGGCGCGCATGGTGAGCTGACTCCAACAGCGATAGTAGGGTCGTTCTCGCCTTCTTGCGGGAGACTACCTTTAGACCAGTCTACAGGCAGTAGTCCCGCGTCGGCCTGAGCCGGTCCCGCGGACGCCTCGGGCACGGCCGCGGCCGCTGGTGATCCCTGCTCCCGACGTGGACCCCGTGCGCCGCGAGCTGGCCGCCGCGCAGGTGTCAGGCAAAGCGAGGAGACTCACCCGAGGGCGGGCTCCTGAGACGGCCCGCTGGCGAGACAGCCCGCGCGTTCAGCGATGCGAGGTGCTGTCGGCCTCCGGGGCCGGCGGGTCGGGCGGCGGCTTCACCCCGATCACCGCCTCGACCGCCTGGTGGAGCTGGAGCACGCGCCGCTCGAGGTGGAATATGCGCTGCGCGCGCCGCCGGATCTCGGCCTGACCCGCGCCGGCCGTCGCCAGCGCGGCGAGAAGCGAGTCCGCCTGGCCGCGCACCACGCCCGCGACCCGCGTCATCTCGGCGTTCGCGCGCGCGACCTCCTCGCTCTCCGCGGGCTCGCGCTCCAGCGCCAGCAGGTTGGCGATCTGCGAGCGCACGAGCCGCGCCATCTCCTCGGCGTGCTGTCGCGCGAGGCCGCGGTCCAGCGACATGCCGGGTCCGCTCTCATGGTAGAGCACGCTGCCATGCATCATCGCCGCCTTGGAGGCGAGACCGACCAGGCGGTGGCGGTGCGCGTGCGAGAGGACGGGTGCGACCGTTCCGGTGCCGGCGGCCGTCGCGGCGATCCCGGCGCCGGCCGGCGTCGCGCGCGTCGAGTCGCCGGGCGTGCCCGTGGGAGCACTCTCCGCGGGCGTCGCCCTGCGGGCGGGTGGCGGCTCCCCGGCGGCGGCAGCGCGCCAGGCTGGTGCGCCGAGCAGGCATGCGCTCAGCGTGAGCGCGGCCGCGACAGGCCGCCTCATTGCAGCACCGCCAGCTTGCGCGTCTCCGACCGGCCGCCGAACTCGAGCCGGGCGAAGAAGAGCCCGTCCGCGACGTGGCGCCCCGCATCGTCGCGGCCGTCCCAGGTGACGGCGTGCTTGCCGGCCTCCAGCCTCGCGTCGAGCAGCCCGCGGACGCGCCGGCCCTGCGGGTCCACCACGGTGAGCACGGCGCGTCCCGCGCGTGGCAGCCGGAAGCTCAGCGCCACGCTGGAGCGCGACGGGTTCGGCGCGGCCGCCGAGAGCAACACCTGCTCGCCCGGCCGCTCGGAACCGGGCACGCCCGTGACCCAGCCGTTCCAGCGGAACACGTCGCCATTCGGCGTGGTGGCGGCGAACAGCGTGCCGTTCGAGGCGCGCAGGAACGAGAAGATCTCGTGTGCACCGGGCAACGCGCTCTCGGTGCGCCAGGTGGCGCCGCGGTCGTCGCTCACGCACGCCACCGAGTCGGGCCCGGACTGGAAGCCGATGCGCAGCCCGCCCGCCTCGTCCTCGTCCATGGCGTAGACGCGCACGGCGTGCACCGGGCCGACCATGATGCGGCCGGTGGTGTCCCAGTTGGCGCCCGCGTCGGTGGAGCGGAACAGGTAGCCGCCGTGCGAGTGCACCCAGCCTGTGACCCACAGGACCGAGTCGCGGGTCTGGTAGAAGGAGTCGATGCTCCGAGCTTCACTGGGCGCGAACGGGAAGCCGGTGAGCGCCGTCCAGGTGGTGCCGCCGTCGGTGGAGCGGTAGGGCGGCCCCCAGCCGCCCGCGTAGAGGTAGCCGTTCCGCGCTTGGAGCAGGCAGGTCACGCCGCTCCCGAGAGCGGACAGCACGGGGAGCTGCGTCCAGCTCGTGCCGCCGTTGCTCGAGGCGAAGACGTTCCCGCCGGGCGAGGTGCCGGCAAGGATGCGGCCGTCGGCGGTCTCGATCAGCGCGCGCACGGTCGTCGCTCCCGTCAGGTTGGCGGTGAGCTCCCACGAGGCTCCGTCGTTGGCCGAGCGATAGACGTCGCCCATCGGATAGCAGCCGGCGTAGAGCGTGCCGTCGCGCGCCACCAGCAGCGAGTGCACGGCGAGCGCGCCCGGCAGCGTGGCGGCGGCGCTCCAACTGTTGCCGCCGTTGCTGGAGCGGAACACCGCGCCGGTCGGCGCGGTCGCGGCGTAGATGGTGCCGTCCGGACCTTCGACCAGATCGTAGACGTTCCACGCCCCGGGCAGCTCGGCGCACCTGGTCCACAGGCTGCTGGTCCCGGACGCCGTGCGCGGCGGCGGCAGCGAGTCCAGGTACGAGACCCACACGTCCTCGTCGCCGCGGCTGCCCTCGGAGGACTCGGACGCGGTGTAGAGCTCGCGGCCGCCGGGCATGACGAACGGCGTGCAGGCGTTGCGGTCGTTGTTGACCGCCGGGCCTACGTTGACCGGCGTGCCCCACGCGCTGCCGGTCCAGGTCGAGACCCACAGGTCGGCCGCGCCATAGCCGCCCGGCCGGCTGCTGCCGAAGTCGCTGAAGTAGAGCTTCGTTCGGTCGAAGGAGAGGAACGGCCGCACCTCGGCGTACTGCGTGTTGACCGGAGCGCCCACCGAACGCGGGTTCAGCCATTGGAAGATGGTGCTCCCGCGGTCGGCGACCCAGACGTCGTTGTTGCGGACGAAGTAGAGCTGCAGCAGGTCGCTGCTGATGCAGGGGTCCGACCCCTGGAGGAGCTGCACTGGCGTTCCCCACACCCCGCCGCTCCTGACCGAGACCCAGACGTACGCCCCGCGGCTGAAGAACAGCGTGTCGCCGGTGAGCGTCGCCGAGGGCCGGCGGTCGGGCCCCGGGCTGTTGATCGGCGGCCCCACGTTGACCGGCGTGCCCCAGCGCCCGAGCGTGCTGTCCCACTGGGCCTCGTAGATGTCCCA
>CAYHRW010000079.1:0-10590 GCA_964359105.1 uncultured bacterium | reverse complement strand
GATCCGGGACACGACACGTGAATGCCACGACGCATGGAGCCACGCCCGCCCGGCGGGGCGCGCTCGTCGCCATCCGACGGCCGCCATCCGCTGTTCGTCAGGGAATCGCGAATCCTCGGAGTCGTCCCGCGCCGACCATTGCTCTCACGGTCGAGGCCGGACTAATGTGAACGTCAGTTCACATCGGAGGAACCGTGAAGCGGGAGAAGCTGCGCACCCACGTGCGCCGGAGCCAGATCGCCGAGGCCACGCTCGCCGTGGTGGGCGCCCGCGGGCTGCGCGGGCTCTCCGTGGCCGCCGTGGCGCGGCGCGTCGGGCTCGCCCCTTCCGCGATCTACCGGCACTACCGCAGCAAGGACGACGTGCTGGACGCGGTGGTGGACCTGATCCGCGAGCGCCTGCTCGGCAACGTCGCCGCCGTGCGCGCGGAGTCCGCGGACCCCATCGAGGCGCTCGAGCGGCTGCTCGCCCGCCACATCCAGCTCATCCGCGACAACCAGGCGCTGCCGCGCATCGTGTTCTCCGAGGACTTCTACACCGGGCACCCCGAGCGCCGGCAGCGCGTGCTCGCGGTCCTGACCGGCTACCTCGACGGCGTCGCCGGGATCATTCACGACGGCCAGCGCCGGCGCCTCATCCGCGCGGACGTCCATGCGCGCCCGCTCGCCATCCTGTTCCTCGGCCTCATCCAGCCGGCCGGCGTGCTGTGGAGCCTGAGCGACGGTGACTTCGACATCACCCGCCAGGCCCGCGATGCGTGGCCGGTGTTCGAGCACGCCATCCGCAACCCCGACCGCGAGGCCGCCCGCGCGCGCCCGCGCCGCAAGCCCGCCCGCTCCGGCACCAGCGCCGGGCGCACCCCGGAGGAAACGCCATGAGACCCAACCCGCGCATTGCGGTGCCGCTCGCCGCCGTGGCCGTCGCCGCGATCGTCTGGCTCGTCGTCGCCCGCTCCGGACAGGACGCCCGCGGGATCGTCGCCCCGGGCACCGTCGAGGCGACCGAGGCACAACTCGGCTTCCAGGCCCCCGGCCGCATCGCCAGCGTCTCGGCGCGCGAGGGCGACTTCGCGCGCGCCGGCACGCTGCTCGCGCTGCTGGACCGCACCGAGGCCGAGGCGCGGCGCGCGCAGGCGCAGGCCCAGGTCGCCGCGGCCCGCGCCCTGCTCCGGGAGCTAGAGCGCGGCTCGCGCGTCGAGGAGGTGGCGCAGGCGCGCGCGGCGCTGGACGTGGCGCAGCGGCGCGCCGCGGACGCGCAGCGCGACCTCGAGCGCATGACGCACCTCATCCAGAGCGGCGCCGTGAGCCAGGAGGCGTTCGACAAGGCGCGCCTCGCCGCCGACGTGGCGAAGAGCCTGCTCCAGCAGGCCGATGAGCAGTACCGGATCGTGCGGACGGGTCCGCGCCGGGAGCGCATCGAGGCGCAGCGCGCCCAGCTCGCGCTGGCCGAGGCCGCGCTGCGGGCCGCCGACGCCACGCTCGAGAACATGGCGATCCGCGCGCCCTTCGACGGCGTGGTCACGGTGCGCCACCGCGAGCCCGGCGAGGTGGTCCCGGCCGGCTCGCCGGTGCTCTCGCTCCTGAACCGCGACGACCGCTGGGTGCGCATCTACGTGAGCGAAGCGCGCGTCGGCGCGGTGCGGCTCGGGCAGAAGGTCGCGATCTCGACCGACACCTTCCGCGGGAAGAGCTATCCCGGCGAGGTCATCAGCATCAGCAGCGAGGCCGAGTTCACGCCCAAGAACGTGCAGACCACCGAGGAGCGCGTGAAGCTGGTGTACGCGGTCAAGGTGCGGGTGGACGGCGACAAGGCCTACGACCTCAAGCCCGGCATGCCGGCCGACGTGAAGCTGGCGCTCGCGAAGCCATGAACGACCCATCCGCGGTCACCGCCGCGCCCGCCGTCGAGCTGGAAGGCCTCACGCGCCGCTTCGGCGCGCTGACGGCGGTGGATCGCGTGAGCCTCGCCGTGGCCCGCGGCGAGCTGTTCGGGCTGGTCGGCCCTGACGGCGCCGGCAAGACCACCACGCTGCGCATGCTGGCGGGCGTGCTCCGGCCCAGCGAGGGCGATGCGCGGATCCTGGGCGTGAGCGTGGTCGAGGACCCGGAGGGCGTGAAGCGTTCGATCGCCTACATGTCTCAGCGCTTCGGGCTCTACGCCGATCTCACCGTGATCGAGAACCTCCACTTCTACGCCGACCTCTACCAGGTGCCGCGTGCCGAGCGCCCGGCGCGGCTCGAGCGCCTGTTCCGGTTCTCCAACCTCGGGCCGTTCCAGGACCGCCTCGCGGGCCAGCTCTCGGGCGGGATGAAGCAGAAGCTCGCGCTCTCGTGCGCGCTCGTCCACCAGCCCGAGGTCCTGCTGCTCGACGAGCCGACCTTCGGCGTGGACCCGATCTCGCGGCGCGACCTGTGGCTCATCGTGCACGAGATGGTGGCGCGCGGCGTCACCGTGGTGGTGAGCACCTCCTACATGGACGAGGCCGAGCGCTTCGACCGGCTGGCGTTCCTGCATCGCGGCCGGGTGGTGGCGCTCGACCGCCCCGAGGCGCTGCAGCGCCGCTTCCCCGCCGAGGTGCTGGCGGTGCGGGTGGACGACGTGCGCGCGGCGCGCGCCGCGGCGCGGGCGCTCCCCGGCGTGCGGCGCGTGGCCATCTTCGGCGACCGGCTGCACGTCACGGTCGGATCGGCCGACCGCGACCTCCCGCGCGTCGCCGCGGCCCTCGCCGCCGCCGGCATCGCGGTGCACGAGTCACGCCGCGTGGTCCCGTCGCTCGAGGACGTCTTCATCGAGCGCACCGCCGAGGCGGGGGCGACGTGAGCACGGACCCGATGGTGGCGGTCGAGCGGCTGACGCGCCGGTTCGGCACATTCGTCGCGGTGGATGCGGTCTCCTTCGCGGTCGCGCGCGGCGAGGTGTTCGGCTTCCTGGGGCCCAACGGCGCGGGCAAGACCACCACCCTTCGCATGCTCGCGGGCCTGCTCGAGCCCACCGAGGGCCGAGGCACGGTCGCCGGCTTCGACCTCGCCACCGGAACCGAGTCCATCAAGCGCAGCATCGGCTACATGTCGCAGCTGTTTTCGCTCTACGGCGACCTCACGGTGGAGGAGAACATCGCGTTCTTCTCCGGGCTCTACAACGTGCCGCGCGCGCGGCGCGCGGAGCGGCGCGACTGGGCGCTCGCCATGGCCGGGCTCGCCGACCAGCGCACGCGCCTCACGCGCGAGCTGTCGCTGGGCTGGAAGCAGCGCCTCGCGCTCGGCACGGCGGTGCTCCACGAGCCGCCGGTGCTGTTCCTCGACGAGCCCACCTCGGGCGTGGACCCGGTCTCGCGCCGCAACTTCTGGGACCTGATCTACGCGCTGGCGGACCGCGGCACCACGGTGCTGGTGAGCACGCACTACATGGAGGAGGCCGAGTACTGTCACCGGCTGGCGCTCATGAACCGGGGCAGGCTCATCGCGCTCGACCGGCCCGCCGCGCTGCGCAGCGGGATGTCGGAGCCGCTGCTCGAAGTGCGCACCGACCGGAGCGCGAAGGCGGTCGAGGTGCTGCGGGGCTCGGAAGGCGTGGTCGAGGCCGGCATGTACGGCCGCGCCGTGCACGTCACGGTGAGCGACGCGACGGCGGGGCCCGAGGCGGTGCGCCGCCGGCTCGCGGCCGCGGGCGTCGCGGTCGAGGGGCTCGAGCGCATCGAGCCCTCGCTCGAGGACGTGTTCGTCTCGCTGGTCCATGCCTCGGGCGGCGTCGCGGCCGGGTGAGCCCGCCATGAACCGCTTCCGCCTCCTCGCCATCGCCCGCAAGGAGATCCTCCAGCTCCGGCGCGACACCCGGAGCCTCATCCTCGCGTTCCTGCTGCCGGTGCTGCTGCTCGTGCTGTTCGGCTACGCCATCACCTGGGACGTCACCGACATCCGGACGGCGGTGCTGGACCAGGACCGCTCGGCGCAGTCGCGCCAGCTGCTCGACGCGTTCCGCGCCTCGGGGCGCTTCCGTCTGGTCGCCTCACTCGACGGCCCGGCGGAGATCGGCGCGCTGCTCGACCGCGGGGAAGCGCGGATCGTGCTGGTGATACCGCCCGACTTCTCATCCGACCTGGGGAGCGGGCGGACCGCCCGGCTCCAGGCCATCGTGGACGGGAGCGATGCCAACACCGCGACCATCGTGCTCGCCTACACCCAGGCCATCGCGCAGAGCTGGTCGCAGCGCATCCTGTTCTCGGGGACCCGCGCGCGGCTGCCGGTCGGCGCGGAGAGCCGGGTCTGGTACAACGAGGAGCTGGTGAGCCGCAACATGATCGTGCCGGGGCTGGTCGCGGTCATCATGATGATCGTCGCCGGCATGCTCACCTCGCTCACGATCGCGCGCGAGTGGGAACGCGGCACCATGGAACAGCTGGCCTCGACCCCGGTGGGGCGCGCCGAGGTGGTGCTCGGGAAGCTCCTGCCCTACCTCGCGATCGGCCTGGTGGACGTGGCCTTGAGCTCCGCGCTCGGCGTGCTGCTGTTCCACGTGCCCTTCCGCGGCAGTCCCGTGTTCCTGATGGGCGCGTCGTTCGCGTTCCTGACCGGCGCGCTGGGGCTCGGGCTCTTCATCTCGGCGATCGCGCGCACGCAGCTGCTCGCCACCCAGATCGGCATGGTCGCGACGTTCCTGCCGAGCTTCCTGCTGTCCGGGTTCATGTTCGCGATCGACACCATGCCGCCGCCGCTCCGGCTCCTCACCTACCTGGTGCCAGCGCGCTACTTCCTGGTGGTGACGCGCGGCATCTTCCTCAAGGGCGTGGGCCCCGACGTGCTGTGGATCCAGGGCGCGCTCATGTTCGTGTTCGCGGCCCTCGGTCTGGGACTCGCGGTGCGCGCGTTCAGGAAGGAGATCGCATGAACGTGCGGGAGTCCTTCGAGCGCGTGCGGGAGATGGTGCGCAAGGAGCTGCTCCAGGCCTTCCGCGACCCGCGCCTGGTCCGGCTCATCCTGGTGGCACCCATGGTCCAGCTGGTGGTGTTCGGCTACGCGGTCTCCACCGACGTGCGCCGCACCTCGACCTTCGTGGTGGACCGCGACCGCACCCAGGCTTCGCGCGCGCTCCTGGACGTCCTCACCGCCTCCGGCTACTTCCGGATCGTGGGCCGCTCCGACCGCCCGCGCGACCTGGTGGAGGCGCTCGACCACGGCCGCGCGCTGGTCGGGCTCGAGATCCCGCGCGGCTTCGCGCGCGACGTCGGCACCGGGCGCGGCGCAGTGCAGGTGCTGGTGGACGGCACCAACTCGAACACCGCGCTCATCGCCAAGGGCTACGCCGAGAGGATCGTCCAGGACCACGCACTCGAGCTTGCCGGGCTCGGGGACGCGGCTCCGCTCGAGCTGCGCGAGCGCGCCTGGTTCAACCCCGAGCTGAAGAGCCGCGATTACAACGTGCCCGCCGTGATCGGGGCCATCCTGCTCATCCTGAGCCTGCTCCTCACCTCGCTGGCGGTGGTGCGCGAGCGCGAGGTCGGCACGCTCGAGCAGTTGATGGTGAGCCCGCTCTCGCGCGCCGAGCTGATCGCCGGCAAGACCATCCCGTTCGCCATCGTCGGCATGGTGGACCTGCTGCTGATCTCGCTGGTGGCCCTGCTGTGGTTCCACGTGCCGTTCCGCGGGAGCTTCCCGCTGCTGCTCGTGGCGGGCGCGCTCTACCTGATGTCCACGCTCGGGCTCGGGCTCCTGATCTCGACCATCTCCGCGACGCAGCAGGAGGCGGTGATGACGAGCTTCCTCGTCATCATGCCGGTGATCCTGCTCTCGGGCTTCATGTTCCCGGTGAGCAGCATGCCCGTCGCGTTCCGCTGGCTCACGCTGGCCAACCCGATGCGCCACTTCCTCGAGATCGTGCGCGGCATCTTCCTGAAGGGCGCGGGGCCGGCGGCGCTGTGGCCCCAGTTCCTCGCCCTGCTCGTGATCGGCGCGGCCCTGCTGGCGATCGCCACGCGGCGCTTCCACAAGACCGCGGCCTGAACGACGCATGGAGGACGAAACCCCGAAGGACCCGATCCACACGCGGTCAAAGGACCTCGCCGACATGTACTTCTTCGAGACCCTGGTGCGCCTCCACCGCGGCGGCGAGGGCGAGCCCTGCACCGGCTTGAAGCCTGCCGGCACCGACCTCGGGCCGGTGGTGCCGATGGCGGACAAGGCGATCGCCGCGGGCGACGTGACGCCGCTGCTCGAGCACCTCGCCGAGGCCGTGCGCCACGTGCGACCGGCGTCACGTTCCGTCCCGGATCTGCCGCCCGGCGGCGGCGCGGACGCCGGTGCGGCAGCGAACGCCGTGCGATTCCTGCCCCGCCCCCGCCCTGCTATCCTCGCCGCCTCATGAGTCGCACGCCCACCTTCGAGTTCCACGTCGCGCGCGCCGCGCGCGAGCGCTACGGCTTCGACGACGTGCTGTTCACGCTCACCGGCAACCTGGTGTTCGCGAACCTGGCGGGGGCCCGCGCGTTCACGCAGAAGATGAACGCCACGCGCGACCTGGTGAAGCACCCGGAGCGCGCCGTGCACGCGGGCGCCCTGAACGCGATGGGGCTGATCGACGAGGCGCTGCACTTCGTGATCGCCGCCTACCGCGCGCAGCGCGACCCGCGCGCCATGACCGACGCGCTCGCCTGGTTCGAGCGCCGCCTGGGGCGCGACGCGCTCGACCGCGCGTTGCTCGCGTTCTCCGAGAGCTTCCCCACCGTGGCGGTCTACCGCGGGCAGCTCACCGCGCGCGCCTGGCTCGCCGGCGAGAGCGGCGGCACGCCGCACCGCGCGGTGGCGCTCGAGGAGCTGATGATGCTGTGGCTCGCGAACGCAAATCCGGCGTTCAAGCCGTTCGCCGAGCTGTTCGACGACAGGGATCTCGCGCGCCTCACCGCCTACCCCGGCATCACGCGCGCGCTGCGCGAGTACTTCGCGACCCGCCCGCGCTTCGGCCCCGACGAGCAGAACCTGGTGGACCTGCTGCGCGCGCCCGCGCTCGCGGCGCCCGACTCGCTCTCCGGCCAGCTCGCGTTCATCCGCGAGAAGTGGGGTCTCCTGCTCGGCGACCTGATGGCGCGCTTCCTCACCGCCCTCGACGTGCTCAAGGAGGAGGAGCTGGCGGTGTGGCTGCGCTACCACCCGCCAGCCTTCCACGCGCCCGGCGCGATCGCGGTGGGCGACTCGGGGCCGGGGGCGATCCTGCGCTTCGACGCGCACGATCACGAGCACGAGCGCTTCAGCGCCGACCTCGACTGGATGCCGAACGTGGTGCTGGTCGCCAAGAGCGTCTACGTGTGGCTCGACCAGCTCTCGCGCCGCTACGGGCGCGCCATCACCCGGCTCGACCAGATCCCGGACGAGGAGCTGGACACGCTGCGGCGCCGCGGATTCACCGGGCTGTGGCTGATCGGCGTGTGGGAGCGCAGCCGCGCCTCGCAGCGCGTGAAGCAGCTCACCGGCAACCCGGAGGCGGTGGCCTCGGCCTACTCGCTGCTCGACTACGGCATCGCCGAGGACCTGGGGGGAGAGGCCGCCTACGCCCGCCTGCGCGAGCGCGCCTGGGCGCGCGGCATGCGGCTCGCGAGCGACATGGTGCCGAACCACATGGGGGTGGACTCACGCTGGGTGATCGAACATCCCGACTGGTTCCTCGCGCTCGGCCACAGTCCGTTCCCGTCCTACTCGTTCACCGGGCCCGACCTCTCGAGCGACGGGCGCGTGGCGATCCAGATCGAGGACCACTACTACGACCGCAGCGACGCGGCGGTGGTGTTCCGGCGCACCGACCGCTGGACCGGCGACCAGCGCTTCATCTACCACGGCAACGACGGGACCAGCATGCCGTGGAACGACACCGCGCAGCTCGACTACCTGAAGCCCGAGGTGCGCGAGGCCCTGATCCGCACCATCCTCGCGGTGGCGCGGCGCTTCCCGATCATCCGCTTCGACGCGGCGATGACGCTGGCCAAGCGCCACTACCAGCGCCTGTGGTTCCCCGAGCCCGGCAGCGGCGGCGCGATCCCGACGCGCGCCGAGCACGGGCTCACCAAGGCCGCGTTCGACGCCGCGATGCCGGTCGAGTTCTGGCGCGAAGTGGTGGACCGCGTCGCCGCCGAGGCGCCCGACACGCTGCTGCTGGCCGAGGCGTTCTGGCTCATGGAGGGCTACTTCGTCCGCACGCTCGGCATGCACCGCGTCTACAACAGCGCGTTCATGAACATGCTGCGCGACGAGCAGAACGCGAACTACCGCCTGGTCATCCGCAACACGCTCGAGTTCGACCCCGAGGTGCTGAAGCGCTACGTCAACTTCATGAACAACCCGGACGAGCGCACCGCGGTGGACCAGTTCGGGAAGGGCGACAAGTACTTCGGCATCTGCACGCTGATGGCGACGCTGCCCGGCCTGCCGATGTTCGGCCACGGCCAGGTCGAGGGGCTGGCCGAGAGGTACGGCATGGAGTACCGCCGGGCCTACCACGACGAGCGGCCCGATCCGTGGATGATCGAGCGCCACGAGCGCCAGATCGCGCCGCTGCTCCACCGCCGCGCGCTGTTCGCCGAGGCGCGCGAGTTCCTGCTCTACGATCTCGTCACCGAGAGCGGCCACGTCAACGAGGACGTGTTCGCGTACTCCAATCGCCGCGGCGACGAGCGCGCGCTCGTGATCTACCACAACCGCTACACCACCACGCACGGCTGGATCCGGCTCTCGTGCGCGTACGCGGAGAAGCAAGCGGACGGCGGCCGGGTCCTCCGGCGGCGCACGCTCGGCGAGGCGCTCGGGCTCGCCGCGGACCCCGCGCTGTTCGTGCGCCACCGCGACGCGATCACCGGCCTCGAGCACCTGAGGAGCGCGACCGAGCTGGCCGAGCGCGGACTCTTCCTCGGGCTCGACGCCTACCGCTGCCACGTGTTCCTTGACTGGCAGGAGGTGCGCGACGACGGCACGCGCCCGTGGGCCAGGCTCGCGCACGAGCTGGCCGGGCGCGGGGTGCCGAGCCTCGACGAATCGCTGCTCACGCTCGAGCTGCGGCCGGTGCATCGCGCGCTGCGCGTGCTGCTGGCCCCGGTCGCGGTGCGCGCGCTCGCCGAGGCCGCCGCGGCCCCGGCGACACCCGAGTCCTCCGCGCGCGTCGAGGCGGTGTTCGACGATCTCGAGGGCAGGGCGCGCGCGCTGCTCGCCGAGGCACGGCGCTTCTCGGTGTGCGGCGGCGCGCCGGTCGCGGGGCTCGGCGGCGAGGCCGAGTGGCACGGCGAGGAGGCCGTGGCGGCGCGCGCGCTGCGTCTCGCGCTCGCGGCCGCGCTGCGGCTGCCGGCGCTCGAGCCGCTCGGCCAGGCACCGTGGTCGGAGGAAGCGCGGGCGGTGCTGCCGAGCGCGAGCCTCGCCCCCGCCCCGGCCGCGGCGGTGTGGGGCGCGCTGCTGGCGTGGGCCGCGCTCATGGCGCTCGGCCGCCTGCGCGATCCCGAGCGGCCCGACGCGGCCGCGGTCCGGCTGTTCGACGCCCTCCTTCTGCGTCAGGCACTGGCGAGCGCGCTCGAGGTGCTGGGGCTCAGGGGCGAGGACCGCTGGCGCGCCGCCGCGCGCGTGCGCGCCGCGTTCGCGCACCACGACTGGCAACCCGCCACACCCGCACCCGAGACGCCCGCCGCGCGCCCCGCGTGGCTCGACGACCCGGACGTGCTGTGGCTCATCGGCGCCCACGAGCACGAGGGCGCGCAGTACATCGTCCGCGAGCCCTACGAGCGGATGCTGTGGTGGATGTCGCTGCGCGCGCTGCTGCGGAACGCCGCGCAGCCGCGGCCCGACGCCGCGGCGCTGCGCGCGATCGAGCGCGGCATCGCCGCGCGCATCGCCGGGGCGGAGGCGGGCGGGTGGCGGCTCGAGGCGCTGGCGGAGCCCGCGGCGCGGCCCGCGCCCGGCATCGCCACGCCCCCATGTCTTTGAGCCCCCACCGCCACGACGTCGCCATCATCGGCGGCGGCATCGTCGGGATGGCGACCGCGATGGCGCTGGCGGAGCGGCCGCGCCTCAGCCTCATCGTGCTCGAGGCCGAGGCGCGCCTGGCCGCGCACCAGACCGGCCACAACAGCGGCGTCATCCACTCGGGCCTCTACTACAAGCCCGGCTCGCTCAAGGCCAGGAACTGCGTCGAGGGCCGCGGGGCCCTCTACCGTTTCTGCGCGGAGCACGGCATCGCGCACGAGCGCTGCGGCAAGCTGGTGGTGGCGACGCACGCGGGCGAGCTGCCGGCGCTCGACGAGCTGGAGCGGCGCGGGCGCGCGAACGGGCTCACGGGCCTGAGGCGGCTCGCCGCGGAGGAGATCCGCGAGCACGAGCCGCACGCCGCGGGGATCGCGGGGCTGCTGGTGCCCGAGACCGGCATCGTGGACTACGCGGCGGTGACCGAAGCGTTCGCGGCACGCGTGCGGGCCGCGGGCGGCGCGATCGAGACCGGCGCGCGGGTGCGACGGGTGCGACGCATGGCGGACGCGCTGGTGCTCGAGACGTGGCGCGGGGCGGGCGGGTGGCGGGGGCGGGGGCACGGCGCCCGGCGCCCCGCCGCCCCCGGCGCGCGGCGGGGCGGGGG
>CAYHRW010000078.1:0-10607 GCA_964359105.1 uncultured bacterium | reverse complement strand
GAACAGCGCCTCGATGCGCGCCATGTTGCGCGCGGCGTCGGCGCGCTCCTCGACCGCGCGGCGGTTCGCCTCCCGCGCCGCCGCCGCCCACGCGGGGTCGTCGAGCACCGCGAGCAGCGCGCGCGTCAGCGCGGCCGCGTCGCCCACCGGGAAGAGCCGCGCCCCCTCGCCGCCGGCCACCCACTCGCGGTTGCCCTCGAGATCGCTCACCACCGGCACCGCGCCGGCGGCCATCGCTTCGAGCAGCGACACCGAGGTCGAGTCCGAGCGCGAGGCCGAGAGGTAGACATCGGCGCGCGCGAGCCAGCCCGCCATCTCCGCGGGCGCGAGCCTTCCCAGGAACTCGAAGCGTCCGGCCGGGAGCGTGCGCCGCGCCAGCGCCTCGAGCCGGGCGCTGAGGCTGCCGTCGCCGGCGACCACCAGCCGCGTCCCGGGCCGCGCGGCCAGCACCGGGGCCACGCCCGCGAAGACCACCGGCAGGTCGTAGATCGGCTCGTGCAAGCGGGTGCTGAGCAGCAGCCCGGGCTCGCGCGCGGGCGCGGGACGGAAGAGCGCGAGGTCCACCCCCCAGGGGATCGCGTGCACGCGCGGCGCGGGCGCGCCCAGCGCGCGCGCGGCCGCCGCCAGGTTGCCGCTGTCGGCCAGCACCAGGTCCGCGCGCCGCAGCACGCCGCGCAGCCGCGCGCGCTGGAGCGGGCCGCGCCCCGGGAGCACGAGCAGGTCCGAGCCCCACGCGGCGACCGAGAGCGGGCGGCGGCCGGCGAGCACGCCGAGCAGGCCGTAGTTCGGCACGTAGTGCGCGTCCACCAGGTCCGGATCGAAGGCGGCGAGCGCCGCGCGGAGCGCCGGCGCCGCGAGCGGGTAGCGCAGGAAACCGGGCAGCGGCGGGTGCGGCAGGCGTTCGGCGGCGAAGCCCTCCGCCGCAGGCTCGAGCGACCACACGCGCACCTCGTGACCGCGGGCGCGGAAGTGCCCGACCCAGCGCCGCGTGTGCACCACGGACGCGTTCGCGAGCGTGGCGATCCTCACGCCGCGGCCTCCCCGAGCGCGCGCCGGCGGCGCAGGCGGCGCTGGAGCGCGGCCACCAGCTTCCCCGCCGGCGGCGCGCGGCGCGCGTCGAGCCAGCGCACCGGGTAGCGCAGCGCGCGCGCGCCGAGCGAGTCCTTGAAGAGCGCGACCGGCCCCTGGCCGCCGCTCGCGCCCAGATTGACGCGCGCGCGGCCGTGCTCCGCGGCCCACTCGACCACCGACCACAGCAGGAACGCGAACGCGTGAAGCGGACGGCCGTCCGGATGGAGCCCGCTCCACCACGGGAAGGTCTCGCGCGCTCCGTCGAGCGCGAGCGTGGCGGCGAGCAGGCCACCCGCGTCGCGCACGGTGAAGAGCCGCGCCGGCGGCGCGCCGCCCGTCCCGCGCGCCAGCAGCCGGCGCGGCAGCTCGAGCGGCAGCGGCCGGTGCCCGGGCCAGTGGCGCGACTGCGCGACGTGGAGCGCGTAGGCCTCCTCGAGCGCGTCCGGCTCCTCGGCGAAGGCCAGCAGGCGCGCCGCGGCGCGCAGCTCCTGCCGGGTCTTGCGATCCACCCGGGCGCGCGCGGCGTCGAGGCCCGCGCCGAGGTCCACGAGCGCCGCTTCGAGCGTGCGCGTCTCGCCCTCCGGAGCCGCGACCGCCGCGGCGTCCGGCTCCGGCCCGCACGGGCGGTAGAGCGCCCACTCCCCTCCCACCGCGCGCAGCTCGCGCTGGAGGTCGGCGAGCGCGCGGCCCGCCGCCGCGTCCACCCCGGCGTGGTGGCCGTCGCGCGCGAGCGGCGCGCCGGAGAGCAGGAACGGCAGCGCGTGCAGCCAGTGGAGCCCGGCGCGGCGCTCGACCAGGAGCGGCGCTCCGCCCACCAGCGCTCCGTCCGCCTCCACCGCGAGGAAGCGCACGCTCATGCCGGGCAGCACCTCGGCGAGCGCGCTCCACAGCGCGGGGAGATGCGCGGGGGTGGCCGCCGGATCGGTGGCGAGCAGCTCGCTCCAGCCCGCCGGCGGTGACTCCACCCAGCGTGCCGCGGCTCCTCCCACGGGATTCAGCGCACCAGCGCCACGCGCGCGGTCCGCGCGCGCCCGCCGGCCTCGGCCCGCACGAAGTAGAGCCCGGGCTTCACCAGCGCCCCGCCCTGATCGCGGCCGTCCCAGAACACGCTCCCGTTGGCGCTCGCGAAGCGCCGCACGATGCGGCCGCCGATGTCGTAGATCGCGCCGCGGTACTCGGACGCGTTGCCCGCGAGCCGCAGCGACACGCCCGCGCCGGTCAGCGTGGCCGGGTTCGGGAAGACCCTCACCGTGAGCGACGGGATGGGCGGCGGCGGCGGCGGGACGTAGTACGGGTCGTAGCGGTTGAGACCCGCCGCGGTGCCGATCCACGCCACGCCGCTCCCCTGGTCCACGCGGATGGCGCGCACCTCGTCGTTCGCGAGCGGCGAGTTGGTGGCGTCGAAGTCCTCCATCGCCCCGCCCGGATGGTAGACGCGCACACCGGCGCCGGTGCCCACCCACACCGCGCCGTCGGGTCCGACCTCGAGCGGATGGCAGGCGCCGCGCGGCGCCGGGTTCGCGGGGATGAGGAGCGTGGTCCCCTGCTGCGTGAAGCTGGTGGGGCTGAAGCGCCGGAGGTCGGCCGTGGACATCACCCACACCGAATCCCCGTGCGCGACGATGCCGAACACGTCGAGGGTGTTCGTGAAGGGCACGTCACCGCTCGCCGAAGGCACGCCGACGAGCGGACCGCCGGGGTCGGAGATGGCGAACACGTCCACGCCCTCCTGCGCGTAACCCACCCACATGCGGTGGAAGCGGTCCACCGCGAGCGCGCGGATCTGGCTGCCCTGCATGGCCGGCGTGTTCTCGGGGCGGTAATTCGCGCGGTAGTCGCCGGCCGAGTCGTAGTACTCGATGCCGATCGGGATGATGTCGCCCACGCTCGGGCTGTCCATCCCGAACCAGCGCCCCCCGTTCGTGTCGGCGGCCGCGGACCAGCCGAAGGTGTGCCGGTCCACGCCCAGGCTGTCCGAGGGCCGGTGGTGCACGAACTGGGGCGGAGAGACCAGGTCGTCGAACTCCTCCATCGCCCCGCTCCAGGTGCCGACCCACTTCTTCCCCTGCCGGTCCAGCAGCAGGCTGAAGGCATAAGCCGGAGAGAAGAACGTCGTGTCGCAGGTCGGACCGCAGTACACGCCCGGCCAGTTCCGCCAGCGCTGCCCGTCGAATCGCGCCACGCCCTCGGCGAAGGTGGCGACGTAGACGCGCTGGCTGTCGATCAGGACGTTGTTGATGTTGTTGCCGACTGGAGCGTCGGGCACGTGCTGCGCCCACGACGGCGTGTCCGACTCGTAGAGGCCCGTGCGGTTGGCCGCGAAGTAGCGGCCGGCGCCGTCGGCGGCGGCGGCGTAGATGGTGGCCCCGTCGTACGGGGCGAGCTGCGGCACGAGCCCGGTGTTCAGCGGCTCCCAGCCGGCGCCCCAGCGGAAGATGCCCTGCTCGCTGGTCGCCACGATCGCGCCGCCGTCGTCGGAGAGGCGGAACACCGAGCCGATCCCGCCGCTGAGGCCGAAGCGCCCCTGGGACGGGTCGAAGCGGTAGACCGAGGCCAGCACGAGCACCATCAGCATGCGGCCGTCGAAGGCCACGGCATCCACCGCGCTGGAATCGGGCAGCCCGGCGTTCACGTAGTCCCACGTCACGAGCCCGGTGGAGCGCCGGCTCGCGTACAGCCCCTTCTGCGTGCCCACCCACAGCGAGTCCCCGCGCACCGCGATGCCGCCGACGTGGTCGCTCACGAACGGCGAGGGATTGATGCCGTCGGGCACCGCGCCGCCGATCTCGGTGCCGTCCCACAGCGCCACGCCGTGCTCGGTGCCGATCCACAGCGTGTCGCCCTCGGGTTCGATGGCGTTGACCGCGCCGGCCGGCAGCCCGTCCAGCGTGTTCACCAGGTCCCAGCGCGAGCGGTCGGCGGAGAGCCGGCTCACGCCCTTGTCCGCCGTGCCGACCCACAGCCGCCCGGAGCGGTCGAAGGCCAGCGCGGTGAGCTGGTTGCTGGCGAGCCCGTCGGGCTCCCGGGTGTGGCGGGTGAAGGCGCCGCCCGCGCGGTCGAAGCGCAGCAGCCCGCCCTCGAGCGTGGCGCACCACACCGTGTCCCCGCGCACCGCGAGGTCGGTGTAGTTGAGCGACCGCAGGTAGGTGGTCCAGGCGCCCGCCGCGTGCGCCGCGGCCGGGACCGCCAGCACGCCGGCGATCAGCCAGGTCAGGGGATGGAACAGGCATCGCATGGGTTCACTCCACCCGGCCGAACAGGTCCAGGAATCGCAGCCTCCACACCAGCCACACGGCCTCCCAGACGATGCGGCGGTTCATCTTCGAGGAGCCGGCGCGGCGGTCCGTGAACACGATGGGGATCTCCTTGATGGTGAAGCCGCGCTTCCAGCACTTGAAGGACATCTCGATCTGGAAGGCATAGCCGTCGGAGCGCACCTTGTCCAGCCGCACGGCCTCCAGCGCGCGCCGGCGGAAGCACTTGAACCCGCCGGTCGCGTCGTGCACCGGCAGGCCGGTGACGATCCGCGTGTAGAGGTTGGCGCCGTACGACAGGATCAGGCGGTTGAGCGGCCAGTTCACCACCGTGACCTTGCCGTCCAGGTAGCGCGAGCCCAGCACCACGTCGGCCGACTGCGCAGCCTCGAGGAAGCCGCCGATGGCCTCGGGATCGTGCGAGAAGTCCGCGTCCATCTCGAAGATGTACTCGACCCCGTTCTCGAGCGCGAAGCGGAAGCCGTCGCGGTAGGCCGAGCCCAGCCCCAGCTTGCCCGGCCGCTCGATCAGGTGGACGCGCGGCTCGCGCGCGCTCTTCGCGCGGACCACGTCCGCGGTGCCGTCCGGCGAGTGATCGTCCACCACCAGCACGTCGAGCCCGTAGGGCAGGCGCAGCAGGCGCTCGAGCAGCGGCTCGATGTTCTCCCGCTCGTTGTAGGTCGGGATGATCACCAGCTTGTCCACTACGCGGCCTCCCGTCTCCCGGCCGCCGCGGCCGCCGGCGCACCGCCACGCGGGCGCCGCAGCCCCGCCGCGCCGAACAGCGCGAGCACCACGACCAGGCTCGCGAGCGACGCCAGCAGCCCCTGGCGGACCGTTGCGGACTCGAAGCGGAACACCACGCGGTGCCGGCCGGCCGGGACCGGCACGGCGCGCAGCAGGTAGTCGGCCTTGAGCACCGGCGCTCCCCTGCCGTCCACGGTGGCGCGCCAGTCGGGATACCACAGGTCGGCGAGCCTGAGCAGCCCCGGCCCGGGCGTCTCCACGTCCACCGTCACGTCGTTCAGCCGGTAGGACACGATCTCGGCGCGGGCGCCCGCGACCGGTCCGAGCGCGAGCCCCGGATCCCGCTCGAGCAGCGTGCGGGTCGCGAGCGAGGCCATGCCGTCGCCGCTCGCCGCGTACACCTTGATCGAGTCGAGGATGGCCTTCGGGGGATCCACGACGCGGTAGCTTCCCACCACCGTCGCGCGCGGCAGCGCCATCAGGTTCTCGTAGACCACCTGCGAGCCGCGGTGGACCTCGCGCAGGAACGCGGGCACGTTCTCGAACGGCTGGCCCACGATGAGGTAGCGCACGTTGAGGAGCCTGATCCACGCCAGGTTCTCCTTCAGGCTCGCCTCGAGGAAATCCTGGAACAGGCGCGTCTTCGCCGCGTGGTAGCCGCCCACCGAGGCGATGCCGAAGCCCGCGAAGCGGTTGCTCTGGAAGTCGTGGGCCTCGAGCGGCAGGACGCGGAAGCTGCCCGGCGGCCCCGCCTTCTCGAGGAAGTCCACCACGTCGTCGCGCCCGATGTCGAGGTCGCGCGGCAGCGCCTCGCCGATCACCGAGGGCGGGCCCTGGATGACGCGGCCGCTCACCGGCCACAGGTCGAAGAGCAGCAGCGCCAGCACGAGCGCCGTGGCGGGGAGCGCGGGCAGCCTGCCGCGGCGCGCGAACCATGCGCAGCCGATCGCCAGCAGCCCGAGCAGACAGGCGCGCCCGAGGTCGGAGACGAAGCCCTGGTACGCCGCGGTCGCGGCCTCCGGGCCGTACATGTTGTTGCTGAGCGGCATCGCCGCGGTGCGGTGCTGCACCGCGGTCGTCACGTAGGCCTGGCGCCACGCGCTCTGCCCCATCACGCCCACCACCAGCACCAGCGCCAGCACGGCGGCGGCGACGACGAGCAGGCGGCTCACGCGCCGCGGCAGGAAACGCGACGATCCCTCCCCGCCCTTCGCCTCGGTCCCGGGCAGGATCGCGCTCCAGCCCCACGCGGTGGCGAGCGCGGCGGCGAGCTGGAACAGCACCACCACCATCACCGGGATGCGGAACTTGTTGAACAGCGGCAGGTGCTGGTAGAGGAAGCCGTAGAGGGGGAAGTGCTTGCCGAAGGCGATCAGGAGCGCCAGCGATCCGAGCACCAGCGCGAACACGCGTGGCGCGCCGTTCGCGAGGAACGCGGGCAGCGCCAGCAGGACCGCCACGACGCCGAGGTAGGCGTTGGGGTAGTCGGTGAAGGGCATGGTGCCCCAGTAGGTGGCCCCGCCGAAGCCCACCCAGCCCGGCACCACGACGCTCGGGAGCTCGAAGGGCGCGAGCGACCACTGGGTCGCGTATTCCATGCTCACGCCGCCGCCTTCGCTCCCGCCGCGGATGGACCAGCGCGCGTAGTCGTGCAGCGGCAGGCTGTAGAAGCCGGAGAGCCCGAACGCCAGCGCCGCCGCCACCGCGATCGCCGCCGCGCGCGCGGTCAGCGGCACCAGCTCCGTACGGCGCCGCGCCACCGCCGCCACCCACGCGACCACGGTGTAGAGCGCGATGGCCATCCAGGTGTAGAAGCAGATCTGCACGTGCCCGCGCAGCAGCTGGAATCCGCCCGCGAGCGCGAGCCACGCCAGATGGTGGAGCCCGCCCCGCCGGAGCCAGCGCGCGGCCAGCCATACCATGAGCGGCAGGTACGCCGAGTCCACCAGCTGGCTGCCGTGCCCGTGCGCGCCCACCGCCACCAGGTTGGGTGCGAACACGAACGCCACCGCCCCGAGCAGCGCGCCTTCGGCGCGCGCGCCCCACTCGCGCGCGAGCAGGTAGAGGAACAACCCGCCCAGGAAGTAGTAGAGGATGAGCCACAGCAGGTCCGGCAGCGGGACCACCTTCTGCACCAGCCCGAGCGGCCAGTCGGGCGGGTAGATCAGCGGGTTGTACGCGCCGCTCCCGAACGAGGGCATGCCGAGGAACACGTACGGGTTCCACAGCGGGTAGACGTGGTCCTGCCACAGCGAGCGCTCGCCGAGGCGCACGAACCCGGCCGGCGCGGTGGCGTCGGGCGAGACGAAGGTCCTGCCTTCGAGCATCACCTGGTGGAAGAACGCCACGGTGAGCAGCGCCAGGAACACAGCCACCCAGCGGGTGGTCAGCGTGAACGAGGGCGCGGGCTTCCTGACTTCGCGACGGGCTGCCTTGCGGTCGGCCATGGTCTCTCGGTGGTGGGGTGAGGGCTCGGGAGGCTCAGGACGCGGCGGCCACGCGCCGTTCGATCTCGGCCACCATGCGGCGGGCGAGCGTGTCCCAGTCGTACGGGCGCGCCAGCGCCCGGCACGCCTCCGCCTCCGCCGGCGCGTCCAGCGCGCGCTCCACCGCCGCCACCCACTCGGCCGCGGTCGCGGCGAACTGGAGATGCGGCGGCTGCGGCACGAGGTCGAGCACGGGCGTGGTCACGGCCGGCAGGCCGGCGGCCAGGTACTGGTAGACCTTGTTGGGATTGATACCCTGCACATACGGATCGTTCGCCCGGAAAGGGATGATCCCCACGTCCAGCCCCTGCAGGAAGGCGGGGACCTCGGCGTAGGGCTTGGGCCCCAGCACCGCCACGCCCCCGCGCGCGGAGAGCGCGCGCACCGCGGCGTCGGTGGCCGGGCTGCCGGGCCCGATCAGCACCAGGGTGCCGCTGCGCCGCGCGCGGCGCAGCGACTCGAGCACGTCGAAATCCAGGAAGTGGGAAAGCAGTCCCACGTAGCCGATGCGCGGCCGCGGCAGCGCCGCGAGCTCGGCGGGCACGGAGCGCGGCGCTTCGAAGTGCGCGGTCTCGACCCCGTTGCCGAGGAGGACGATCGGCCTCGGGGTCTGCTCGCTCAGCTGCCGGCGGTAGTGCTCGGAGACCACGAAGAGGGCATCCACCTGTTCGAGGGTGCGCCGCCAGTAGCCCGGCGCCCAGTGAGGCACGGAGGCGAACTGAAAGGGACTGTCGTTGAAGTCGTAGAATAGCAACTTCCGCGGCAGCCGCGAAAGGGCTCCCGGGCAGTAGATGTTCGAGGCCAGCAGCACCGGGCGCGGTTCCACGCCCAGCTTCTCCAGCATGCGGCGCAGGTGGCGCTCGGCGGCCGCCTCGATGAGCGCGCGCCCCGGTCCGAGACCGGTCAGGCCGTTGTAGAGCGCGCTGGTGGTGGCGGGCTTGAGGAACGGCACCGTGAAGAAGGTGACGCCGCCCTCCCGCCGCGGCTCCCACGGGTCGTCGCCGCCTGCCACCGGGGGCTGCGCGAAGAACACGCGCCAGCGCTCCGGGAAGCGCGACAGCAGGAACTGCTTCCGGGTGCGGAAGTACCCCCAGCGCACCTCGGAGAGGACGACGAGGTCCATGCGGCCTCAGGACGCGCGCCCGGCTTCCGCCAGGCCGCGCACCTGCTCGACGTACGACCGGTGCCGCCCGGCGTGCAGGATCCGCTCGGGCGGGTGATCGCCGACGCGCGGGTCGGTGGCGACGAAGCGCCGCGCCCACGACTCGAGCGAGAGCCAGCGCCACACCTGCAGCCCGATGGCGCGCCGGCCGCAGAGATAGTCTTCGAGCTCCCCCTCGAGCCGCGCCGGGTCGAGCCACTCGTGGAGCGGGCCCCATGCGAGCAGCCGCCGCCGCACCTCGCCGGCGTAGCGGCCGCGCAGCCACAGGTCGGTCGGGGTCTCGAAGCCCATCTTGTCGCGCCGCTCGAGCACCGCCCGCGGGATCCGCCCGCCGAGCGCGCGGCGCAGGATCGCCTTGGTGGTCGCGCCGTCGAGCCGGTCGGTGTCGGGCAGCGAGAACGCCAGCTCGACCAGCCGGTAGTCGAGGAACGGCAGCCGGGTCTCGATCGAGAACGCCATGCTGTTGCGGTCCTCGTAGCGCAGCAGCGAGGGCAGCAGCCGCTGCAGCGTGTCGAACGCGAGCTGGCGCGAGAGCCCGCTCGGGAAGCCCTGCGGCGGCTTCGGCAGGTCGGGGCGCGCGAGCGAGCGCAGCGCCGGCGCGAGAACCCGGTCCTTGCCCTGCCCGAAGCGGCGCCTGAGCGGCGCCACCATCCCCTGCGGCAGCCAGGGCTCGAGCGTGAGCGCCAGCGTCGTGCCGGCGCCGAGGCGCTGCGCCACCGGCCCCCACAGGCGCAGGAAGCCGCCCAGGTCGCCGCCCGCGAGCAGGTCGCGCAGCCGCACCGGCAGGTAGCGGAAGTAGCCGGCCAGCGTCTCGTCACCGCCCTGGCCGTCGAGCAGCACCTTGAGGCCCGCGCCGTGCGCCAGCTCCATCACCTTCCACTGCGAGTAGAGCCCGGGCCCCGCCGTGGGCTCGCTCTGCCGCACCGTGAGCCGGTCGAAGGTCTCCCAGAAGTCGCCGCCGTCCGGCACCGTGAGATGCGCGGCGGCGCCGGTGGCCTCGACCACCGCCTGCACGTAGCGCCGCTCGTCCCACGGCGCGCCCTCGTCGTAGGCGCAGGTGAACGCGTGGAGCGCGCGCGGCGCGAGCGCGGCGGCGGTGGTGACCACCGCGCTCGAGTCGAGCCCGCCCGAGAGGCACGAGCCCACCTCGACGTCGGCGCGCAGGCGCAGACGCACCGCGTCGGTGAAGAGCTGCTCGTATGCGCGGGCGCGTTCCTCGGGTCCGCCCACGGCGTGCCCGGCGCGCAACTCCCACCAGCGCTCGATCGTGAGGCCTTCCTCCCCGACGACCAGGAAGTGGGCGGGCGGCAGCGCCCGCAGCCCCTCGAAGAAGGTGCGCGTCTCGTGATCCACCCAGTCGAGCGCCACCAGGTCGCGGATCGCCTCGAGGCGCGGCACGATTCGGCGCTTCTGGGTGAGCACCAGCGCCTCGGGCTCCGAGCCGAATGCGAACGAGCGGCCGTCCCACTGGTAGTAGAACGGCTTGACGCCGAAGCGGTCACGCGCGCAGAACAGCTCGCGCCGCTCCGCGTCCCACAGCGCGAAGGCGAACATCCCGTTCAGGCGCGCGAGGCACGCGCGCCCCCAGCGGCGGTACGCGACGAGGATGACCTCGGTGTCGCTCGTGCTCACGAAGCGCTCGCCCAGCGACACGAGCTCTACACGCAGCTCGACGAAGTTGTAGACCTCGCCGTTGTACGTGATCCACAACCGCCCGCCCGGATCGCACATCGGCTGGTGGCCGGCGGGGCTCAGGTCCACGATCGAGAGTCGGCGGTGCAGCAGCCCGACCCGGAAGAGCGCGTCCCGGTCCTCGCGTCGCGCGGGCAGCCCGCCCGACCCGGCCCGCGCCTGCCCTTCCATCGTTTTTAAGCCGAAAGGATGATG
>CAYHRW010000077.1:0-10780 GCA_964359105.1 uncultured bacterium | reverse complement strand
AGCAGGTGAAGAACGCCGCACACCTGCCCGGGATCCTCGAGGCCTCGATCGCGATGCCCGACGCGCACTGGGGCTACGGCCTGCCGGTGGGCGGTGTGGTGGCCATGCATCCGGACGAGGGCGTGGTCTCCCCGGGCGCGGTCGGCTACGACATCGGCTGCGGCGTGCGCCTGCTGCGCAGCCGGCTCACCCGCGCCGAGCTGCAACCGCACCTCGACGCGCTGGCCGACGCGCTCCATCGCGAGGTGCCGTGCGGCGTGGGTTCCTCGGGAGCGGTGCGCTGCAGCCTCCCCGAGCTGGACCAGGCGCTGCGCCAGGGGGCGCGCTGGGCGGTGGCGCGCGGGATGGGACGGGCGAGCGACCTCGAGCACTGCGAGGAGGACGGCGTGCTGGCCGACGCCGACCCGGACGCCGTGAGCCAGGCGGCACGCCTGCGCGGCAAGAACCAGCTCGGCACGCTCGGCTCCGGCAACCACTTCCTCGAGGTGCAGGAGGTCGAGGAGGTCTACGACCCGGAAGGGGCGCGGGCGCTGGGGCTCGAGCGCGGCGCGGTGACGGTGATGATCCACTGCGGCTCGCGCGGGCTCGGCCACCAGATCTGCACCGACTACGTGCGCGACGTCCTGGGCAAGCTCGCCGGCTGGGGCATCCACCTGCCCGACCGCCAGCTCGCGTGCGCCCCGCTGCGCTCGCCCGAGGCTCAGGCCTATCTGGCGGCGATGTGCGCCGCCGCGAACTTCGCCTGGGCGAACCGCCAGTGCATCGCGCACGGAGTGCGGCGCGCGTTCGAGCAGGTGCTGCGGCGCAGCGCCGGGGACCTCGGGCTCGATCTGATCTACGACGTGGCGCACAACATCGCGAAGTTCGAGACCCACGAGACCTCGGCGGGACGCGTGCGCTGCCTGGTGCACCGCAAGGGCGCGACGCGCTCGTTCCCGCCCGGTCATCCTGACGTGCCCGCGGCCTACCGCGCCGTTGGCCAGCCGGTGCTGGTGCCGGGCGACATGGGCCGCTACTCGTTCGTGCTGCTCGGCCGCCCCGGCTCGATGGAGCACGCGTTCGGCTCCTCGTGCCATGGCGCCGGCCGGCAGATGAGCCGCACCCAGGCGGTGCGCGAGACGCGCGGGCGCGACCTGGTGCAGGAGCTGCGGGCGCAGGGCGTGGTGGTGCGCTACGAGGGCCGCGACACGCTGCGCGAGGAGACCAGCGAAGCCTACAAGGACGTGGCCGAGGTGGTGCGGGTGGTGGAGGGCGCGGACCTCGCGAAGACGGTGGCGAAGCTCCGGCCCTTCGTCGTGGTGAAGGGCTGACGGGGGAGGCGGGAATCCAGCACCGGCTGGCGGTCCCCGGCGCTCCGGGGTCGCCCTACGCCCCGGCCAGCTCCGTGGGCAGCGGGCGCTCGCGCGCCACGGTCGCGGCCTCGGTGGACCCCAGCACGCCGTCCTCGACCACGATGCCGCGCAGCAGCTCCATGGGCACCACCTCGAAGTAGACGTTGCGCGGGCGCACTCCGGGCGCGGGCTCGGCCCACACCTCGGCGGGAGGCATCTCGGCGATTCTGAGCGCCGCGGTGGCGGCGGGCAGGAACTTGCGCCGCATCGCCAGCGCGTGGACCGGCACCGAGTGCTCGCGCGCCGCGAGCGCGGCGGCGTAGGAGCCCACCTTGTTGAGCACGCCGTGCTCGGTGACGGCGTCGGCGCCGAGCCACACCGCCGTGACCTGCGAGAGCAGCAGCGGGAGCGCGGCGTCCACCACCAGCCAGACCGGCATACCGGCCGCGGCGAGCGAGGCGGCGAGGGAGCGGCCCTCGAGGCCGGGACGGCCCTCGGCCACCAGCGCCCGCGGCTCGCAGCCGGACTGGTGTGCGTGCACCAGCGCCTCGCGCACCGCGCCGCTCGCCGAGAGCGTCGCGATCCAGCCGCCGCGCCGGTCCAGCAGCGCGGCCGCGGTGCGCGCCACCGCGGCCTGGGCCACCGCGAGGTCGGCACGCTCGGCGGCGCACGAGCCGGCGAGCGCGTCGCGCAGCGCGGCGGGCGTGTCGCCGCGCACCACGCCCGAGTCCGCGACGTCCAGCGCGCGCGCCGCGAGCTGGTGGATGAGGGCGAGGTTGGGCTGCGCGGCCTGCGCCGCGCGCAGGCGCGCGAGCAGCGCGTCGCGCAGCGCGGGAGCGGAGGTCGAGGTGTCGGTGGCGGCCCAGCGCTCCAGCTCGCGGAGGAAGGCCAGCGCCACCTCGCCCGAGCCCGAGGCACGGTCCGCGGCGAAGCCGCTCACGGGGCGCGCGCCTACCTGCGCAGCAGGTTCTTGAGCCAGAGCACGGTGGTCTGGCGCCCCAGCTCGCCGAACGCCTCGGTGAGCGGGATCTCCTTCGGGCAGACCTCGACGCAGTTCTGCGCGTTGCCGCAGTCCACCAGCCCGCCGCGGCCCATGATGGCCTCGAGCCGCTCGTGCGCGTTCATGGCGCCGGTGGGGTGGGCGTTGAACAGGCGCACCTGCGCGATCGGGGCGGGGCCGAGGAACTCGGAGCGCCCGTGGTACTGCGGGCAGGCCTCCATGCAGCAGCCGCAGGTCATGCAGCGCGAGAACGCGTAGGACAGCTCGCGCTCGGTCTCGGCGATCCTGGGCCCGGGGCCGAGGTCGTAGGTGCCGTCGATCGGGATCCACGCCCGGACCTGCTTGAGCGCCTCGAACATCGGGAGCCGGTCCACGATGAGGTCGCGCACCACGAGGAACTTGGCGAGCGGCTCGAGCGTGATGACGCCCGCGGGGAGCTGGTCCACGAGCGCCGCGCAGCTCTGGCGCGGCCGGCCGTTCACGAGCATGGTACAGGCGCCGCACACCTCCTCCAGGCACGAGGCCTCCCACATCACGGGCGAGGTCCTGGTGCCCTGCTTTGTCACCGGGCGCTTGCGGATCTCCATCAGGCAGGAGATCACGTTCATCCCCGCACGCCAGGGGATCGAGAACTCCTCCCAGCGCGGGGCGGTGGAGGGACCGTCCTGGCGCCGGATGCGCAGCTCGATGGTGGTGCGTGGCATCGCGGGCTCCGGGCTAGTCGTACTTGCGCTCGACCGGCGTGACGAGCGAGGTGTCCACGGGGTCGTCGCGGAACGAGGGACCGTCGGGCGAGAACGTGGCGATGGTGGTCTTGAGCCAGCGCGCGTCGTCGCGCTCCGGCGCGGCGGGCTTGTAGTGCGAGCCCCGGCTCTCCTCGCGCCGCAGCGCGCCGAGCGTCACCACGCGCGCGAGCGCGAGCATCTTCTCGAACTGGTTCAGGAACGACAGCGGCCCGTTCGCCCACGGGTTCTCGTCGAGGACGGCGGCGCGCTTCCAGCGCCCGGCCAGCTCGAGGATCTTCGCGTCGGTGGCCCTGAGCCTGTCGTCGTGACGCACGATGGTGACGTGCTCGAGCATCCACTGGCCCAGCTCCTCGGCGAGCACGTAGGCGTTCTGGTCGCCCTCGCGCTTCGACAGCTCCGCGAAGCGCGCGGTCCAGCGCTTCTCGGCCTCCTCGAACACCGGGGCCGCCACGTCGGCCGCCGCGCTCTTCTGGTTGCGCGCCCAGGCCACCGCGGCCGGGCCGCCCACCTGGCCGGCGTAGATGCAGGAGAGCAGCGAGTTCGCGCCCAGCCGGTTGGCGCCATGGTACTGGTACTCGCACTCGCCCACCGCGTAGAGGCCCGGGATGTTCGTCATGTGGTTCTTCGGGCTCGCCAGGTCCAGGAACCCGTCCGCGGTCCGCTCGTAGTCCACCCACAGGCCGCCCATCGAGTAGTGGACGGCGGGGAAGATCTTCATCGGCGCCGTGTGCGGGTCCTCGCCGGTGAACTTCTCGTAGATCTCGATGATCCCGCCGAGCTTGCGGTCGAGCTCCGCGCGCGGGATGTGGGTGAGGTCGAGGTAGACCATCATCTTCCCGTCCACGCCCAGCCCTTCCTCGACGCACACGCGGTGGATCTCGCGGCTCGCCACGTCGCGCGGCACCAGGTTCCCGTAGCGCGGGTACTTCTCCTCGAGGAAGTAGGCGCGCTCGGCCTCGGGGATGTCCTGCGGGCGGCGCGTGTCGCCCCGCTTGCGCGGCACCCACACCCGGCCGCCCTCGCTGCGGGCGGACTCGCTCATGAGCCGCAGCTTGTCCTCGCCCGGGATGGCGGTGGGGTGGATCTGGATGAACTCGCCGTTCGCGTACCACGCGCCCTCCAGGTACGCGGAGGCCGCCGCCGAGCCCGAGTTGATCGCCGAGTTCGTGGTGCGCCCGAACAGCAGGCCCGGGCCGCCGGTCGCGAGCATCACCGCGTCGGCCCGGAACGCCTTCGGCGTCATGCGGCGCTGGTCGAGCGCGACCAGACCCACGCAGCGGCCCGAGCCGTCCCGGACCATGCCGAGGTATTCCCACTGCTCGTACTTGGTCACCAGCCCCGCGGCCTCGTGGCGGCGCACCTGCTCGTCGAGCGCGTAGAGCATCTGCTGCCCGGTGGTGGCGCCGGCGAACGCGGTGCGGTTGTAGAGCGTGCCGCCGAAGCGGCGGAAGTCGAGGAAGCCCTCGGCGGTGCGGTTGAACATCACGCCCATGCGGTCGAGCAGGTAGATGATGCCGGGCGCGGCGTAGCACATCGCCCTGGCCGGCGGCTGGTGGGCGAGGAAGTCGCCGCCCTTCACGGTGTCGTAGAAGTGGATCTCGGGCGAGTCGTCCTCGCCCTTCACGTTCACCGCCCCGTTGATGCCGCCCTGCGCGCACACCGAGTGCGAGCGCTTGACCGGGACGATCGAGAACAGGTCCACGGGCACGCCGGCCTCGGCGATCCGGATCGTGGCCATGAGGCCGGCGAGACCACCGCCGACCACGGCGATGCGGGGCTGGGCCATCAGCGGGTCCCTCCCCCGGGGCGCGCCGCCGGCGCCGCCGGGCTCGAGGCCGGCTTCGCCTCGGGCGCGCGCTCGAACATGCGGACCGGCCGGTGGATGAAGGCGAGCAGGCTGTTGATCCCGACCAGCGAGAGGACCACGAACACCGCGAGCCCCAGCCGCGCGACGTTGCGCTGGGCGCGCCGCCCGGTGGCCAGGCCCCAGTGGATGGCGAAGCCGAACAGGCCGTTGCCGAAGTGGTAGCTGGCGGCGAGCACGCCGAGCACGTAGAACGCGAACAGGGCCGGGTTGCGCAGGTCGTCGCTCATCATGCCGAACAGGTCGGTCTCGCCGCGCATCACCTCGGGGGAGAGCCGGGTGGTCCACACGTGGTAGAGGATGTAGGCGACCAGGAACAGGCCCGAGACCCGCTGGAGCAGGTACATCCAGTTGTTCTGGTAGCGGTACTTCGCGGCGTTCGCCTGTCCGGTGGTGACGATGACCAGCCCGAGCACCATGTGGAACAGGATGGGCAGCCCGATCCCGAAGATCTCGATGAGCACGACGTAGGGGATCTCGGCGAGATGCTCGGCGGCGCGGTTGAAGGCCTCCGGGCCCTGCACCGCGAACGAGTTCGTGAAGAAGTGCTCGAGCAGGAACACGCCGATCGGGACCACGCCGGACAGCGAATGCAGGCGCTTGAGCGTGAAGTAGGTCCGGTCCGAAACCGTCATGGAAGCGCGCCTCCGCGGGTCAGAGGAACAGAGCGTCGGCACCATACCAGAACGCGCGCGCCGCCCCCAGGGCGCGCGGGCGCGCGCGTGGGATGAAATCGTCTCCCTCGCCCTGCTTCGGAAGGACCAGTGCAGCGGCGGAGCGCGGCCGCGGTGGCCGCGCTCCGCGAAGGACGACGCCCGGGCGGGCCCGTGCGTCAGGACGTGGAAGGCGACAGATGCGGGTGAGCCCCGACCGCCGCGGCGGCCTCGGCCCGCGCCGCGGCCGCTGCGTCGTGCCCGCGCGCCGGCCGGGGACGGTCCGCCCACTCACGGTCGAGCCATTCGAGGAACCAGACCACGTCGTCGCACGTCGGCAGCACGTACTCGGCCCGCGACACGACGCGGCCGACCGCCACCGCGAAGCCGCCGCGGCGGCGGACCATCGCGTGCACCGGCTCGTCGCGCGTGTCGTCGCCGAAGAACAGGAGCATCGCGTTCGCCGGCGAGCGCTCGAGCCAGCGCTCGAGCGCCGCGGCCTCGTCCCAGCCGACTGCGGGCATCACCTCGAACACCGCCTTGCCGTGCACCAGGCTCGCCTGCCTGCGGAACGGGCGCATCCGGCGGCGCGCGCCGGCCCCGAAGGCCGGCTGGAGGCCGGGCGCCACCGCGCGGTAGTGGAGCGCACACGAGCTGGGCTTCCGCTCGACCCACGACCCGGGGAAGCGCTGGCACCAGCTCTCGAGCTGGCGCACCAGCTCCACCGGGACGGACTGGTCGGGGCCCACGTGGACCTCGCGGCGCCCGTCCTCGTCCAGGGTCTCGAGCCCGGACGAGCCGGCATAGAACACGCCGTCGAGTCCGGCCTTCGCCCTGAGATCGTCGAGCGTGCGTCCCGACACCAGTGCCAGGCGGGCGCCGTCACGGCGCGAGAGGCGCACGAGCACCTCGCGCGTGCGCGGCGACAGCGCGGCCGCGTTCGGGTGATCCGCGATCGGCGTGAGGGTCCCGTCGAAACCGAGTCCCACCACCAGGGACTCGCTGCGGCGCAGGCGGTCGCAGAGCGAGCCGACGGAGAGCCAGAGGGGCCTGAGGCTTGCCATGACTTGGTCCTCGCGGATGGATGCCGCGCGGCCCCGGCCCGACGGACTTCGGGGGCGGCTGTCCCGCCGTCGGTGGACGGCGGCGCGTCGCGACCCATCGCTTGGAGCGGAGACTACTCCCGGGCCCGCCGAAGTCAACGCCGGGAGGCCCGGCCGCGGCCATCCGACCCTGCCACGGCGGCCCCGCGCCGCGGCCCCGCGCGGTTGGCAGCCCGGGGGGCCTGTGCTAGGTTGGCCCCCGTCCGGTGCCGGGCCGCGTGCCGCCGGTTCGGACCTTCCGCCCCGTCACCAACGATCCCGCCCCGGCGCGCGCCGCCACGAGCTCACCCGGCCACGGTCGGTGCCCGCCCACCGGAGGCAGCCCTTCACCTATGAGCACGGCGGTCGCAGCACTCATCCAGCACCAGCTGTTGCCGCGTATCTCCAAGCCGAACCGATACATCGGCAATGCGCTTCACGTTCCGCGCAAGCCCCTGGACCAGGCCGCGGTCAGGGTGCTGCTGGCATTCCCCGACGCCTATGAGATCGGGCTCTCGAACCTGGGGCTGAGGATCATCCACCATGTCCTCAACCGCCGCGAGGACGTGGCGGCCGAGCTGGTCTTCGCGCCGTGGCCCGACGCCGAGGCCGAGATGCGCCGGCTCGGCATCCCGCTCTTCTCGCTCGACTCGCAGGCCGTGGCGGCGGAGTTCGACATCCTCGGCTTCTCGCTCCAGTACGAGCTCCAGTACACGAACGTGCTCATGATGCTCGACCTAGCCGGGCTGCCGCTCCACGCGGTGGACCGCGACGAGCGCCACGCGCTGGTCATCGCCGGGGGTGCCCAGGCGTTCAGCCCCGAGCCGATGGCGGAGTTCGTGGACGCCTTCGTGGTGGGGGACGGTGAGGACGTCATCCACCGCGTCGTGGACCTGGTGAAGCGGGCGAAGCAGGAGCGCTGGGGCCGTCCCGCGCTGCTGCGCCGGCTCGCTCAGGTGCGCGGCGTCTACGTGCCGTCGGGCTACGTCACGGCGGCCAGCAGCGAGGGCTGGCTGACGCCGGCGCCGCGCCCGGGCTTCCCGGCACGCGTGTGCTCGGTGTGGGTGCAGGAGCTCCGGAGCGAGCACTACCCGGCGGCGCCCATGCTGCCGGTGGGCGAGATCACGCACGACCGGCTCTCGGTCGAGATCATGCGCGGCTGCACCCGCGGCTGCCGCTTCTGCCAGGCCGGCATGATCAACCGCCCGGTGCGCGAGAAGCCCGCGCAGCAGGTGGTCGAGGAGGTGCTGCGGGGACTCCAGGCGACGGGGATGGAGGAGGTCTCGCTCATCTCGCTGTCGTCCACCGATCACACGCAGATCGTGGAGCAGGTGAGCGCGCTGGCGGACGAGCTGTGCCCGACGCGCGTGCAGATCTCGCTGCCTTCGACCCGGCCGGACAACGTGCCGGGGGAGGTGGCGCGGCGCATCGCGGCGCAGAAGAAGGGATCGATCACGCTCGCTCCCGAGGCCGGCAGCCAGCGGATGCGTGACGTGGTCAACAAGAACCACACCGAGGAGGAGCTGCTGAGCTCGGTCGCGACCGCGGCGCGCGAGGGCTACACCGGCGCCAAGCTCTACTTCATGTGCGGGCTGCCGGGCGAGACCGACGACGACCTCCGGGCCATCCCCGACCTCGCGACCCGGGCGTGGCAGCGCGCCCGCGCGGAGGGCAACCGCGGCTTCCGGGTCACCGCGAGCGTCTCGCCGCACGTGCCCAAGCCGCACACGCCGTTCGCGTGGGCGGAGCAGCTCTCGACCGCGGAGCTCAACCGCCGGCTCGGGGTGCTGCGCGAGGCGTCGAAAGGCAGGCCCATCACGCTCAAGTACCGCGACGCGGAGACCTCGCTGCTCGAGGGCGTCTTCACGCGCGGCGACCGCCGGCTCGGCCGGGCCGTGGAGGAGGCCTTCCGTCGCGGCTGCCGCTTCGATGCCTGGAGCGAGCATCTGCGCTTCGGCACCTGGATGGAGGTGTTCCGCGACCTCGGGCTCGACCCCGAGCGCCAGCTGGTGGCGCGCTCGGCCGATCTCGATCAGCCGTGGGACGTGATCCAGTCGCCGGTCACGAAGAGGTTCCTGGTGCGCGAGAAGCGGCGCGCCGAGCGCGCCGCGGTCACGGACGACTGCCGGCTCGAGGACATCTGCTTCTCGTGCGGCGTCACCGACTGCCCGCAGCGGCCGTGGGCGCGGCAGCCGCATCCGCCGCTCGACCTGGACCGCGCGCGTGCCGCGGTGCCCGCGCCGGCCTACGGCCGGAGCGCGCGTCGCCGCGCGTCGCCGGCGGGCCCGGCGGCGTCCGGCGTGCAGACCAGCACGCGCTTCCGCATCCTGTTCGAGAAGGGGGCCGAGATGCGCTTCACCTCGCACCTCGACCTCATGCGCACCTGGGAGCGCGCGTTGCGGCGCTCCGGGCTGCCGCTCGCTTTCACCCAGGGGCATCATCCGCATCTCAGGATGTCGTTCGGTCCCCCGCTGCCGCTGGGTTTTCGTTCACGGGCCGAGGTCTTCGACCTGGAGCTCACCCGTCCGCCCGCCGTGGACCTCGCCGAGAGGCTGAACGCGGTGCTGCCGGATGCGCTCCGGGTGCTGGCCTTCCGGCCCATCCTTTTCAAGCCGCCTTCGCTCATGAGCCAGCTGGAAGGCGCCTCGTACCGGGTGCGGTTCCCCCGCGCCTTCCTTGAGGAGGCCGGCCTGCCGCCGGAGTCCCTCCGCGGGGAGCTCGAGGCGCGCATTGCCGTGCTGCTTCAGCGGGAGCACCTGATCGTGCGCCGCCAGAGCGAAGCGCAGACCCGCGAATTCGACGCTCGCCCTTCCATCGCGTCCCTCGAGGCGTCGGTTGCCGAGCCTCCGGCCGTGCTGGATGCGCACATCCGCTTCACGCCGCGCGCCCAGGTCCGGCCCGACGAGCTGGTGGCCCTGCTCGTCCCCGGCACCGACGCGCGCACCGTGGACATCGAGCGGACGGCGCTGTGGGCGGAGTCGGGAGGCCGACGGCTCGACCCGCTCGAGCTGCTCGGCGCCCGCGCCCGGGACGAGCGCCTGGTCCGGGTCTGACAGCGAGGCCTTGATACGGCCTCACGGGATCCCCGTGAAACAGCAGATCATCATCAACGCCGATTCGTACGAGACCCGCATCGCCATCGTCGAGGACGGCGAGCTCGCCGAGCTCCTGGTCGAGCGGGCCGACCAGCGCCGCCACGTCGGCGACATCTACAAGGGCCGCGTCAACGCGGTGCTGCCGGGGATGCAGTCCGCGTTCGTGGACCTCGGGCTGCCCAAGACCGGGTTCCTGCACGCCTCCGACCTGGCCGAGAGCCTCTCCGAGATCGAGGATCTCTCCGACGTCGAGGAGAACGGCGAGGGCGGCGGACGCCGCCGGCGCGCGCCGGTCCCCAAGATCGAGGACCACCTCAAGAAGGGGCAGGAGATCCTGGCGCAGATCACCAAGGAGGCGATCGGCACCAAGGGGCCGCGCGTCACCCAGCAGGTGAGCCTGCCCGGGCGCTTCTGCGTGCTCATGCCGGGCGTGGACCACGTCGGCGTGTCGCGCCGCATCGAGGACCGCGCCGAGCGCCAGCGCATCAAGGCCATCATCCACGACCTGAAGCCCAAGGGCGTGGGCCTGATCGCCCGCACCGCGGGCGAGGGCAAGGGCGATCCCGAGTTCGCCGCCGACGTCAAGCACCTGGTCAAGCTGTGGCAGAAGGTGGACCGCAAGGCCGCCTCGGTGCGCGCGCCGGCGCTCGTGCACCGCGAGCTCGAGATGACCGCGGGGCTCATCCGCGACCTCTTCACGGACGACGTGGAGGAGGTCATCATCGACGACAAGGACTCCTTCGCCGAGACCCAGACCTACCTGAAGTCGGTGTCGCCCGAGCTGCGCGAGCGGGTCAAGCTCTACAGTGGCCGCGAGCCGATCTTCGACGAGTTCGGCATCGAAACGCAGATCGAGAAGACCTTCGAGCGCAAGGTGTGGCTCAAGAAGGGCGGCTACATCTGCATCGACCACGCCGAGGCGCTGGTGGCCGTCGACGTCAACACCGGCCGCTTCACCGGCAAGAAGAACCAGGAAGAGACCATCTTCCGCACCAACATGGAGGCGGCG
>CAYHRW010000076.1:0-10825 GCA_964359105.1 uncultured bacterium | reverse complement strand
GCGACCAGCGCGGGCGCCGAGGTCCAGCGACCGCTCGCGACGGTGGTCATCAGCGGGATCGTCTCGTCCACCCTGCTCACGCTGCTCGTGCTCCCGGTGCTCTACCGGCTCGCCCACCGGGACCGGGAGCCCGCGCCGGAGCCGTGAGGCTGGTGGGCGAGGTCCAAGAGTAGCAGTGCTCCGGGAGCCGCGGCGGGCGATGCTGTCCGCTCTGGGCCGCCGTCATCGTCCCGCCAGGAGAGAGCCATGACGACCGCAGGAGCACGCGAGGAACGCACCGAGCCGCCGAAGGAAGCCCTCACCCTCCGCGACAACGTCCGCATCCTGTTCGGGGCCGCGCGGGCCTTCTGGCTCGTGAACCTGGTCAACTTCGGCGACGGCATCGCCTACTTCGGCATCCTCAACCTGCTCACGCTCTTCATCCGCCAGGGCGTGGGCTTCTCGGACCAGCTCACCGGCATCGCGGTCTCGGTCTTCACCGGGCTGGTGACGCTCTGCATGTTCGGCGGTGGGTTCGTCTCCGACCGGCTGGGGGTGCGGCGCGCGCTCACACTGGCGGTCGCCGTGCTCCTCGCCGGGCGGCTGCTGCTGGTGCTGAGCCCCGTGCCGGGCGGAGCCGCGGGCCCGGCCACGCTGTGGTGCGGGCTGGTGCTCATGGGGCTCGCCTCGGGCGTGCTCCAGCCCGCGCTCTACGCGGGCGTCAAGGAGTTCACCGACCCGCGCACCACGACCATCGGCTACAGCCTGCTCTACGCCATCATGAACCTCGGCATCGTTGCCGAGACCTTCGTCTCGCCGTTCATCCGTGCGCGCTGGCAGATCTCCGGCGTGTTCTGGGGGATGATCGGGGTCACCGCTCTCATGCTGGCCGCGAACCTGCTGTTCTTCACGCGCCGGATCGAGCAGCGCGACCGCGTCGTGAAGTACGCGACGCCGGCGCACGAGGACCGCCGCACGCTCGCGGAGAAGATCCGGGCGCTGCCGTTCCTGGACGCGCGGTTCATCTTCTTCATCTTCGTCCTGCTGCCGGTGCGCACGCTGTTCGCGCACCAGTTCCTGACGCTCCCCGACTACGTGATGCGCTGCTTCCCGAAGGAGATCGGGGCGCGCTACGAGTGGTTCCAGGGCCTGAACCCGCTCATCATCGTGATCTTCGTGCCGCTCATCGCCGCGTTCACGCGCCGCGCGAACATCATCACCATGATGATCCTCGGCACCTCGATCTCGGCGGCCTCCACGTTTCTCCTCGTCCCGGGCCCGCGGCTGGAGACGCTCATCGCCTACGTGGTGCTGTTCTCGCTGGGCGAGGCGGTGTGGGCGAGCCGCTTCCTCGAGTACGTGGCCGACCTCGCGCCGGCGGGGCAGGTCGGCGCCTACATGGGGCTGGCCGGCATCCCGTGGTTCCTCGCCAAGATGACGACCGGGTTCTACTCGGGGGCGATGATCGCGCGCTTCATCCCCGAGGGCGGGGCGCAGGACAGCGGCACGCTGTGGCTGGTCTACGCCGTCGTCGCGATGATCTCGCCGATCGGGCTCGTGATCGGTCGGAAGTGGGTGCAGAAGGGGGTCAGGATCGCGCATTGAGGGCGGCGCGCGCGGGCGCCGCCCGCCGTCAGTACAGGAACATCGGCTTGCCGAGCAGGTGCGCGACCTTCGGCCGGTACTGCAGGACGTCGTAGAGCTCGTCCACGTCCACGCGCTTGCGCCCCGCGGAGATGATGTCGGCCGGGACCGTCGTGTACTTGCCGTCGCGCAGCGCCACCATCCGGCCGCTCTGCTCCTTGAGCAGCAGATCGGTGGCCAGGCAGCCGTAGCTGGTCGCCACCATGCGGTCGAGCGCGTCCGGCTCGCCGCTGCGCATCAGGTAGGCGACCTGCTGGTAGAGCGTGGCGACCCCGGAGCGCTTCTCGATTTCCTGCGCCACGTGGAGCCCCACGCCGCCGAGCTTCTTGTGGCCGTAGGCGTCGGGCGCGCCGGTCATCACCATCGCGCCGCCGACCGGCTTGGCCCCTTCCGAGATCGTCATGATGGCGTACGAGCTGGGGTTGCCGCGGCGGTCGTCCACCAGCAGGTCCACCAGCCGGTCCACGTCGAAGTCCACCTCCGAGATGACCGCCCGGTCCACGCCCGCGAGGTAGGCGGAGATCAGCGAGGTCTCGCCCGAGTAGCGGCCGAACAGCTCGACCACGCCGATGCGCTCGGCCGAGCCGACCACGGTGCGCAGCCCGTGGATGAACTCGACGCTGCGGGTCACCGCGGTCGAGAAGCCGATGCAGTAGTCGGTGCCGTGGACATCGTTGTCCATGGTCTTGGGGATGCACACCACCGGCACGCCCTCGCGGTGCAGCCGCACCGCGTAGCTCAGGGTGTCGTCGCCGCCGATGGCGATGAGAGCGTCGAGCCCGAGGTGCCCGATGACGCGCAACACGTGCGGCGTGCAATCGGCGTGCGCGTCCGGGGCGAGCCCGGCGGTCGCCCCGCGCAGGAAGTCGGGGAGGTCCTCACGGCGCACGCGCCCCGGGTTGGTGCGCGAGGTGTGCAGGCAGGTGCCGCCGCTGCGGTCGATGGTGCGGGTGTTCGCGCGGGTGAGCGGCGCGACGTGGGCGTCGTGGCTCTGCGGGTCGTCGGGGTCGAGGTGGAGCAGCCCGGCCCAGCCGCGCCTGAGCCCGAGCACCTCGTGCCCTTCCTCGGTGGCGCGCCAGACCGCGGCCCTGATGCAGGAGTTGAGCCCGGGGACGTCGCCGCCGCCGGTGAAGATGCCGATCCTCATGGAGGGTCGCTCCCGTTCGGGTGAGGAGGCCCCCGCGCCGCGGGCGGCGGGGCGGGGGATCCTCCGTGGTTCTCGCGTTCCCGCGCGTTCCGTTCCGCGCGGATCCAGCGCGCGACCAAGCTAGCGCGCGGCCCCCGGAGTCACAAGCCGGCGCCGGGGGCCCTGACTCCCGAGTGAGAAGTGAGCCGCGCGACAGTCGTAGAGCTCGAGCGCAGACTCACCGTACATCATCGAGACCATCTGGTCCGTAGGACCCCACATCGGCATGGGCGCGGAAGCTCTGGCTGTTCCGACCTCGGGGGACTGCCACGCCCCTATCGGCAGCAGGGTCCCGTTGTTCTTCACCCACTCTTCGATCCCGTTCCGCGACGAGGACTGCCGGGAAGGCCCCGCCATCTGTCCCATGTTCCCGGCCGCGGCGAGGAGCACGTAGCGGACTTCTCCCGAGGACACCATGCGGGCGAACTCCTCGACGCTCAGGGTTTCTTCGCGACCGTAGTAGCCGCCGAAGGCCATGACCGCCTCGCCGGTCTCGAGGATCACGGGCGCTGCCCAGTGGATGTCCCGCACGGCGAGCATGAATCGCTCGCCGCGGCGATTCGCCTGCAGGAATCGGACGAGGGTCGGAAGATGGGTCGGCCGCGCGCCCTCGGCGACCGCGGTCTTCCGGTAGTCGAGCAGCGCCGGATCGGCAATCGGCACCATGCGGCCCACCGGAGCCATGGCGGGCGTGGCCGCCCACAGCAGGGGACACACGAACGCGGCCGCGCCCCCCAGGCCCAGTGCGGACTTCCGGATGAGCGGCGTCCTCGCAACCAGCAGGCCGGCCACGCTCGCGAGGCCGGCCACGCCCAGCACGGGCACGAGCGAGCGCGCCCACGAGGGGTAGAAGCCGAGGATGCCCGCGTGCCAGAGGAGCGTGAGCGCCACGGCCGCGGCCGGGAGAAACACAGAGCGTCCGCTGCGTTCGAGTGCCTCCCACAGGCCGCCCGACGCGACAGCCGTGAGAACGGCCACCGCCGGTGCGAGCAGCGTGAGGTAGTAGGGGTGGATGAAGGTCGGGGGCAGGCTGAAGACGGCGGCGAACACCAGGAACCAGACGATCCAGAAGAACGCATCCCGATACGGTCGTCGCCACGTCTTGTCCGGGGGCTTCTGGCGGATCGTCGCGATCATGCCGACGAGGACGACGGGCAGGAACCACGTGATATGGCCGGCCATGTCCCGGTTCGCCAGCCGAAACGGACCCGGAGCCCCTCCGTGCCCGGTGATGACCTGGGGTGATGGGCCCGAGCTGCTCGGAGAACCGGGGTCCGGTCGGCCGGGGAAGCCCCCGCGCCTGGAGGCGGGCCCCGAACCGGCCGCCTCTGGTTCGAGGGCCGGGCCCCCGTGCTGGGATCTCGAGGCTGGTCCGCCGTTCCTCATCGCCGGCGCAGCGCGGTTCACCACGCGGCCAAGGCCCTGGAACCCGAATGCGAGACTCAGCATGGAGTTGTCGTTCGTCTCGGCGATGTAGGGGCGCCGGTCGCGGGGCGTGAGATCCACGGCGACGGGCCAGACCAGCGACGTGAGGGCGACGACGACGGCCGCGAGACCGAGATGCGTCAACCGCCGCCGAAGCGCGATCGGCGCTGTGAGCCCGTAGGTCAGGAAGAGCGCCGGAATCGAGAGATAGGCCACCATGAACTTGGTCTGGAATCCCACGCCGACGAGCGCGGCTCCCAGAGCAAGCCGCCTCGCGCTTCCAGTGTCGCTCGCGGACAGGGTCAAGGCAGCGGCCCCGAGAAGAACGAGCATCAGCCAGCTGTCGGCCAGGTTGCTCCGGTCCGCGGCAACGCTGGCCGGCGTGACGGCCGCAATCAACGCGGCGAGCGCCGCGCCCGGTACGCCCGTGACGCGCCGCGCCAGCAGGAACACGATCAGCACCGAGAGCACACCCGCGAAGACCTGCGGCAGATGGATCGCCAGGGCGTTGAACCCGCACAGGCGGACGCTGAGTGCCTGCATCCAGAACGCGACGGGTGGTTTGCCGATCGCCAGGAATCCCGCCCGGTCGAACGCCGCGAAGAAGAAGTGGTGCCAGTCGGAGGCCATGCTGAGTACGGCCGGGGAGTAGTAGATGTTGTCGAAGCCGTGGGCAGCGAGATTCCAGCAGCGAAGCGCGGCGGCGACCAACAGGATGAGTCCGACGACGAGTGCCGTCCGCGCCTGATCCTTGGAAGAGTGCATGAGATCGAGGTCTCCGGTGCAAGACGTTGGCGATATGGAGCGGCAAGCCGGACTCCTTGCGGCCGCCGGGCATCTCGCACTCTCGGCTGGCGATCCTGAATAGACCGGGTTGGCCCGGCGCGCGGCGATGGTCTGTTCGGACCATGGAGCGCCCCGGGACCGTCGGGGCCGCGGCGCGCGCGGCCCGGACGCACGTGCGCCATTCGACTAGACTGGCGTCATGGCCGTTCCCTCTGCGGTGGCGCCGGCCCGGCTGCGGCTCGAGATCCGCGGCGCGGTGCAGGGCGTGGGCTTCCGCCCGTTCGTGTTCCGGCTGGCGGAGGAGCTCGCGCTCGCTGGCTGGGTCTCGAACGACACGCGCGGCGTGTTCGTCGAGGTCGAGGGCCCGCGCGAAGCGCTCGAGCGGTTCCGCGCGCGGCTCGAAGCCGAGCGCCCGGCACACGCCGTGGTGCAGGGGATCGAGGCGGCGTGGCTCCCGCCCGCGGGCTTCCGTGGCTTCGAGATTCGTGTGAGCGACGCGCAGGGCGACCGGCGTGCGGCGGTGCTGCCCGACCTCGCGACCTGCGAGGACTGCCTGCGCGAGACGCTCGACCCGCGCGACCGCCGCCACCGCTACCCCTTCACGAACTGCACCCGCTGCGGCCCGCGCTTCACCATCCTGCGCGCGCTGCCCTACGACCGGCCCAACACCACGATGCGCGGCTTCGCGCTGTGCGATGACTGCCGCAGGGAGTACGAGGACCCGCGCGACCGCCGCTTCCACGCCCAGCCCAACGCCTGCCCCGCGTGCGGGCCGCAGATCGCGCTGTGGACTCCGGCTGGGGAGACGCTCGCATCGGGCGATGCGGCGCTCGAGGCCGCGGCGCGCGCGCTCGCGGAGGGCCGCATCGTGGCCGTCAAGGGCCTGGGCGGATTCCACCTGATGGCGGACGCGCGCGACGGTGCGGCGGTCGCGCGGCTGCGCGAGAAGAAGCTGCGCCGCGGGAAGCCGTTCGCGCTGATGGTGCGCGATCTCGAGCAGGCGCGCGCGCTGTGCGACGTGCCGGACGGGGCGGCGGAGTGGCTCGCACGGCCCGAGGCGCCCATCCTGCTGCTGCTGCGCCGGACCGGGGCGCCGGTCGCGCCCGACGTGGCGCCGGGCAACCCGAACCTCGGCGTCATGCTGCCGGCGACGCCGCTCCACCACCTGCTGCTGCGCGCCTGCGGCTTCCCGGTGGTCGCGACCAGCGGGAACCTCGGCGACGAGCCGATCTGCACCGACGAGCGCGAGGCGCTCGTGCGCCTCGACGGCATCGCCGAGCTGTTCCTGGTGCACGACCGGCCCGTCGAGCGCCACGTGGACGACAGCGTGGGCTGGATGCTGGGAGGCCGGATGCGCCTGCTGCGCCGCGCCCGTGGCTTCGCGCCGCTGCCGGTCGTGGCGCCGCGCGAGCTGCCGGTGATCCTCGCGGTGGGCGCGCACCTCAAGAACACAGTGGCGCTGAGCGTCGGCCGCCAGGTGTTCGTGAGCCAGCACATCGGCGACCTCGAGACCCCCGAGGCCATGGACGCCTTCGAGCGCGTGATCGCGGACTTCCAGCGCCTCTACCAGGCGCGCCCGGTCGCCATCGCGCACGATCTCCATCCCGACTACCTCTCGACGCGCTGGGCGCTGGAGGCGGCCCGCGACGCCGGCGACGGCGCAGCGCCGCGGCTGATCGCGGTGCAGCACCACCACGCGCACCTGGCCGCCTGCCTGGCCGAGAACGGCGTCGCGGAGCGCGCGCTGGGTGTGACCTGGGACGGCACCGGCTACGGCACCGACGGGACGGTGTGGGGCGGCGAGTTCCTGTTGGGCGATGCCGCCGACTTCGTGCGTGTCGCGCACCTCAGGCCGTTCCGGCTGCCGGGCGGCGAGGCCGCGGTGCGCGAGCCGGCGCGCGTCGCGCTCTCCCTGCTGTGGGAGTGCCTCGGCCCGGCCGCTCTGGAGCGCGAGGACCTGCCCGTGGTGGGCGCCTTCGGACGCAACGAACGTCGCGTGCTCGGGCAGATGCTCGAGCGCGGGTTGAACTCCCCGCTCACGACGAGCATGGGGCGGCTCTTCGACGGGATCGCGGCGCTCGTCGGGTTCCGCGGGCGTGTCACGTTCGAGGGGGAGGCGGCCATGGCGCTCGAATTCGCAGCGGACATTTCGGAGCGGGGAATGTATGTTGTCCCCTTCGTTCGGCCGGAGCCCGGGTCCGGCGGGGCGGCAGGCGGGGACGCAGCCGCCCCGACCCTCATGGACTGGGGCCCGCTGGTCGAGGGCGTGCTGCGGGATCTGAAGAAGGGGGTCGCGCCCGGCGTCATCGCGGCGCGCTTCCACAACGGGCTGGTCGCGGGCGCGGCGCACATGGCGCGAACGACGGGGATCGAGCGTGTCGCTCTCACCGGCGGCTGCTTCCAGAACCGCCTGCTGACCGAGCGGCTCGCGGCCGCGCTCGAACGGGGGGGACACACCGTGCTGCTGCACGAGCAGGTGCCGCCCAACGACGGCGGCGTGAGCCTGGGACAGATCATGGTGGCGGCGGCGCAGCTCGCCGCGGAAGAGGAGCGCTGACGATGTGCCTGGGCGTGCCGGGCAAGGTGCTCACGGTCGAGGAGAACGCCCTCGGCATGACCATGGGCAGGGTGAGCTTCGGCGGCGTCACCAAGGAGGTGTGCCTCGCCTACGTGCCCGGGGTCGAGCCCGGCGAGTACGTGGTGGTGCACGTCGGCTTCGCCATCAGCCGCATCAGCGAAGCCGAGGCGGCCGAGGTGTTCGAGCTGCTGCGGAAGATGGACGAGCTGGGGGAGCTCGACATCCCGCAGCCGGGGTCCTGAGGAGGAAGCCGTGCGCTTCGTGGACGAATACCGTGGCGCGGCCGAGGCGCAGAAGCTGGTGCGCGCCATCCACCGGCTGACCAGGCGCCCGTGGACGCTCATGGAGATCTGCGGCGGGCAGACCCACACCTTCATCCGGTCGGGCGTGGACCGCATGCTCCCGGAGAGCCTCACGCTGGTGCACGGTCCCGGCTGCCCGGTGTGCGTCACGCCGCTCGAGCTCATCGACCGCGCCATCGCCATCGCGGGAAGGCCCGGGGTCGTGTTCACCTCGTTCGGCGACATGCTGCGCGTGCCGGGCAGCGCCACCGACCTGCTGGGCGTCAAGGCCCGGGGCGGCGACGTGCGCATGGTCTACTCGCCGCTCGATGCGGTGAAGCTCGCGCAGAAGCACCCGGAGCGGCAGGTGGTGTTCTTCGCCGTCGGCTTCGAGACCACCGCGCCCGCCAACGCCATGGCGGTGTGGCAGGCGGAGCGGCTGGGGCTCGAGAACTTCTCGATCCTGTGCTCGCACGTGCTGGTGCCGCCCGCGATGGAGGCTATCCTCGGCTCGCCGCACAACCGCGTGCAGGGCTTCCTGGCTGCCGGTCACGTCTGCGCGGTGATGGGCTTCTGGGAGTACGAGCCGCTCGCCGAGCGCCACCACGTGCCGATCGTCGTGACCGGCTTCGAGCCGCTCGACCTGCTGCAGGGCGTCTGGATGACGGTGCGCGCGCTCGAAGAGGGCCGCGTCGGGGTCGAGAATCAGTACGCCCGCGCCGTGACGCGCGAAGGGAACGCTCCGGCGCAGGAGCTGATGGCCCGGGTGTTCGAGCCCTGCGACCGTGCGTGGCGCGGCATCGGCGTCATCCCGCAGAGCGGCTTCCGCCTGCGAGTCGCCTACGCCCGCTTCGACGCCGAGCGCCGCTTCGACGTGGGCGACATCCGCGCCACCGAGTCGCCGCTGTGCAACGCAGGCCAGATCCTCCAGGGGCTGATGAAGCCGCACGAGTGCCCGGCCTTCGGCACGCGCTGCACCCCGGAGCACCCGCTGGGGGCGCCGATGGTGTCGGCCGAAGGCGCATGCGCCGCCTACTTCCAGTACGCGAGGAGCGCGTGAGCGGCGCCACCGTGGACTTCGCCGGGCTCCAGTGCCCGATCCCGCTCGGCGACTACCCGCACGTCACGCTCGCGCACGGCGGCGGCGGGCGCCTCACCCACACCCTCGTCGAGCGCATGTTCCTGGCCGCGTTCCGCAATCCCGCGCTGGAGGCGCTCCACGACGGCGCGGTGCTCGAGGTGGGGAGCGGGCGGATCGCCGTCACCACCGACTCGTTCGTGGTGAGCCCGCGCTTCTTCCCCGGCGGCGACATCGGCTCGCTCGCCGTGCACGGCACGGTGAACGACCTGGCCATGTGCGGCGCGCGGCCCTTCGCGCTGACCGCCGGCTTCGTGCTCGAGGAAGGGCTGCCGATGGACGAGCTGTGGCGGATCGTGCGGTCCATGGCGCGCGCCGCGGAGGAGGCCGGCGTCGCCATCGTCACCGGCGACACCAAGGTGGTGGACCGCGGCAAGGGCGACGGCGCGTTCATCAACACCACCGGCCTCGGCACGGTGCCGGACGGCGTGGACGTGTCGCCCCGGCGCGCCCGGCCCGGCGACGTGGTGCTGCTGAGCGGCCGCATCGCCGAGCACGGCGTGGCGGTGATGTCGGTGCGCGAGGGACTCGGCTTCGAGACCACCATCACGAGCGACTCCGCCGCGCTCCACGGCCTGGTCGGCGGGCTCCTCGACGCGCTCGGCGGGGGCGTCCACGTGCTGCGCGATCCCACGCGTGGCGGGGTGGCGAGCGCGCTCAACGAGATCGCGGGGAGCGCACGTGCCGGCATCGTGCTTGTCGAGGCCGCCATCCCGGTCGCCGAGGAGGTGCGCGGCGCCTGCGAGATCCTGGGACTCGATCCGCTCTACGTGGCGAACGAGGGCAAGTGCCTGGCGATCGTCGAGCGCGGCGCGGCCGGCGCGGCGCTCGCCGCGCTGCGCGCCCACGCGCTCGGCCGCGAGGCCGCCGTGGTCGGCGAGGTGGTCGCCGAGCATCCCGGCCGGGTCCACCTCAGGAGCCGCATCGGCGGCCTGCGGGTCGTGGACATGCTGAGCGGCGAGCAGCTTCCGCGGATCTGCTGAGGGGCGAGCGGTTCCCGCGGATACACTGGGAAGCGAGTCGCCTCACGCGACCGCTCTGTTTCCCCTCGGTTTCCGCGCTCTCGCTTTCCGGACCGGGACGAAGCGCAGTTCGATGCGGCTGGCGAGCGCGCTCGCGATCCGGTGCAGCATCGAGAGCGAGTGCCCCGAGTAGTCCGCATCCTCGAGCCGGCAGATCACGGACGCCGTGGTTCCCACCAGCTTCGCGAGTCGCCGCTGGCTAAGCTTCGCCCGCGTGCGTAGCTCGTAGATCTGTTCCGCGATCCGCAGGTTCAGGTACGCCCGCTCGGCCGCGGCGATGCGCTCAGGCCGGCCCTCATAGAAGCGGCGATGGATGATCTCGAGCGCGTCGGTCGTGGGCTTCCTCTTGTTCGGCATCCTCAGGCCTCCCGGTGGGAGTGCCGCCCCGCGTCGGTCTCGAACTTCCTCCTGCGGGCATGCGCCATGTCGATCTCTCGGCGCGGGACTCGCGATCGCTGCTTGACGAAGCCGTGCGTGATGACGACCACCCCGCGCCCGTGAAAGAAGTAGAGCATCCTGTAGTTGATGCCGTGGTGTTTCATTCGCAGTTCGTGGATTCCTTCGGTCAGCGTGTCCGCCGCTGGTCGGCGCATCCCGGAACCCAACTCCCCCAGGCGCCGGATCAGGGCCCGGCATCTGTCCACGGCGTCCGCAGGCAGAGCGGCAAGCCACTTGAGCAGCGGGACGCTGCCATCCTCGTCCCGGTAGAACACCACCAACGGCATCCCGCGACCCCTCCAGTGTTCGCGATATTGCGAACACCGTCAAGCGCCTCTTCCGCACGGG
>CAYHRW010000075.1:0-10845 GCA_964359105.1 uncultured bacterium | reverse complement strand
TTCATCTTCACCGTGCACTTCTTCAACACCCACTTCCGCCCCGAGAAGTTCCCGATGGACACCGTGATCTTCACCGGCGGCGTGCCGCTCGACGAGTTCAAGAAGGACCGGCCGCGCGAGTACGAGGAACTGGTCGCGAGCGGCCGGCTCGAGGAGCTGCTCATGGATCCGCCGTCGCCGAAGCACCTCCACGCCTGGCGCGTCTTCGGCTTCATCGCGCTCTCGACCGGGATCCTGCTCATCCTGCTGATCGTCTACGCGGAGATCTTCGGGTACCGGTAGGCGGCCCGCGCCGGGCGCGGCCCAAGTACCCGTCAAGCCCGGCCCGGCCCCTGCCGAAACCACCGGGAAAGCCGGCCCGGCCGGGGGGCGACGCCGCCCTGCCTCGGACCCCGGGGACGGACACGCGCTGGAGGATCCTCATGGACGTCAACACGAACAACCGAGTGGTCGTGCACTTCCTCGACGGCAGGCTGATGAAGGGCACGACGGTGGACTTCTTCCCCGAGCGCCCGACCTTCCATCTGGTGGTCGGCGACTCCCGGCAGGAGATCCGCTGCGGGGAGCTCAAGGCGGTCTTCTTCGTCAAGGACCTGAAGGGCGATTCGCGGCGTCGCGATGCGATCGGCTTCGGCGTCGAGCCCCCGGGCGGGGGCAAGGGCAAGAAGATCGCGGTGCGCTTCAAGGACGGCGAGCTGCTGTGCGGCCACACGCTGGCGTTCTCGCGCGAGCGCTCCGGCTTCTTCGTCATCCCGACCGACCCGGCGAGCAACAACCTGCGGGTCTTCGTGCTGTCCCACGCGGTCACCGAGGTGCAGGTGGGCCCGGCCGCCGAGGCCATGGCGCTGCGCGGCCCGAAGCGCAACGCCGCCTGAGCCGGCCGGACGCACGTGCAGGAACGCCCACCGGATCGCTCCGGTGGGCGTCGGCGTTCGCGGCGATACGGGGGTAACGGCCGCTCGGTCCGCTCCGCTACAGCACCTCCGGCAGCGGGTCCTGCAGACGCCGGGTGGGCAGGATCCTGACCAGGATGGTCAGGATCACGAAGGGCAAGGCGAGGAGCACGAGCGCGGTGAGCAGCCCCTCCAACCCGGTCATCTCCATCTTGTAGGTCATCAGCCCGCGGAAGCTCTTCGAGAACAACTGGCCGCCGATCACCACGTTCCAGCGCGTGCTGAAGATGCCCATCTGGATCAGGATGACGGCGGTGAAGTAGAGCAGCTTCCGCATGTCCTCGTTGAAGTGCCGCAGGCGCGCGATCACCAGGATCGCGAGCGGGATGAGCATCCCGAGCAGGATCTGGAGCACGACGAGGTTCATGAACAGCTTGAGCGAGATCAGCTTGCCCAGGATCTTGATCGACTCCTCGCTCTCGTAGAGCCGGTGGATGAAGTCGAGCGCCTCGAGCGAGAAATCCACGATCACCGCGTAGAACAGGAACGAGGCGATCCGGTCCAGGCAACGCATGTCGATCTTCTCGTTCCGCATCGCCGTGATGACCATGTACAGGAAGATCACCATGGCGATGCCGGAGACGATGGCCGACATCAGGAACACGATCGGCATCAGCACGCTGCCCCACCACGGATTCGCCTTCACGGAGCCGAAGATGAATCCCACGTACCCGTGGAGCAGGAACGCCGACGGGATGCCGATGATGGTGATGGCCTTGATCGCCTTCCTGTCGAAGGCCACGGCCTGGTCGCTCACGTCCTTCGAGAACAGCGTGAGGACCCGGTGGATCCACTTGAGCGGGAAGCGCTCCTGGCCCGCCAGCACGATGAGGTCGCGCCGGTACTCGAACCAGATCTCCAGCAGCAGCACGCCCATCAGGTACCAGGCGTAGACGAACCCGAACATCGCCATCGCCGAGGAGAGGTGCGGCGTCAGGAAGATCTCGAACGAGCGCTCGGGGTGCCCGAGGTGCAGCAGCAGCGGGAACGGCGCCACCAGCAGGAACGCGAGCGCGGTGAGGAGCGACAGCCGGTAGGTGGGCTGGACCTCCTTCACGTTGAAGACCTTCACCAGCGACGCGAGGATGAACGCGCCCGCCACCAGCCCGGTGATGTACGGGTAGACCACGATCAGGATCGACCAGTGGATCTCGATCTCGTTCGGGTAGATGTAACCCGTCACCTGGCCCATCAGCTCCGACAGCCCCTTCGGGATCCCGGCGATCATCGCACCTCCCCGTCGAGCTGGGCGTAGTAGACCTTCGGCTCCGTGTTGAGCGCGGGCTTCAGCACGCCGACCTTGTTCATGCGCTGGAACCGCACCAGCCGGCTCGCCTTGCTCCTGAGGTCGCCGAAGATGCGCGCCTGCGTGGGGCACACCTCGACGCACGCGGGCAGCAGGTCCTTCGTGATGCGGTGGTAGCAGAACGCGCACTTGTCCGCGATGTTCGCGCGGTGGTCGAAGTAGCGGGCGCCGTACGGGCAGGCCTGGATGCAGTAGCGGCAGCCGATGCAGCGGTCCTTGTCGATGAGCACCACGCCGTCCCGGGTCGAGAACGTGGCCCCCACCGGGCAGACCTGGACGCACGGCGGATGCGCGCACTGGTTGCAGAGCTTCGGCACGAAGAACGTGCGCAGGACGTCGCGGTCGTCCCCACCTTCGCGATCGGCGCGGCGCTGCTGCGGGTTGACGCTGATGCACTCGACCCGGGCCTCGCCGTCGTGCATCACGCGGTAGCGCTCGACCCAGGTGCGGAAGAAGAACGGCTCGGCCGGCACGTCGTTCTCGGCCTTGCACGCCTCGGCGCAGCGGTTACACCCGATGCACTTGTCGATCTCGATCCCCATCCCGTACCAGTGTTCGGCGGGCCGGTAGTCGCCCAGCCCCGCGTCCGGCTCGGCGTCCTGCCTGGCCGGCTCCTTCTTCCCGGTCTCCGCGGCTCCGGCCTGCCGGGCGAGGGTCTCCAGGAGCTGGCCGGCGGGGATGAACAGGATCATGCCCTTGAGGAACTGGCGCTTGTTCATTCCATGCCCTCCGGCTGATGCGGGTAGTGGCACTGCCAGCACAGGTAGGCCCCGCCGTGTGTGGCCATGTCCACCCTGGGCGCATCCGGGTTGGTGGCCCCGCCACCGTGACACTGCCCGCAGAACTCGCGGGTCTGGGGCTTGGTCGGGAGCGCGCCGCGCGGCGCGATCTTGTGCTGCTGGCTCGCGGTGTGGCAGGTGGTGCATTCGAGCAGCGCGTGGCTCGACAGCGCCTTGGTGCTCGCGATCTGCGCGTGGCACGCCGAGCACTCGTGCGGCACCTCGGGCGGCACCGGGTCGTGCGGGCTGTGACAGGTGATGCAGGGCTTGAGCGGGTTGTGCGCGGTCGGGTTGATCTGCGGGAAGCCGGTCGGCCGGGCCGCGTCGTAGGCGTGGCACACCGGGCAGAACTTGCGGTCGCGCGGCGCGTAGGGTTTGACCTCCATCGGGTCGTCGGCGTGCTTCGCGGAGGGGCCGTGGCAGGTCTCGCAGGCCACGTTCTTGTGGTAGCCGCGGCTCTTCGTGTCCACCTGTTCCTCGTGGCACTCGCGGCAGGAGCCCGCGCCCGCGAAGCTGACGGGCCGCGCCACCTCGCTCTTGACCGCGTTCGCGCGGTGGAGCTTCGTCGAGAAGTACGAAGCCGGGATGACGACGAACCGGACGACGAGGACCGCCGCGAGCACCACGGCGGTCACCACCGCGAGCCGGCGAACCTGCTCGGGGAGCTTCAACGGACCTCCTGTGTCCGAGGGGACGGACGGTGCTGCGGGAGGGCGGCGCGGCGCGCGTGTTCCGCTCCGTGCCCGGTCGTGCTGGTGAGGATCGAATGACCCTTCAAGCTAGCAGGCGGGCGGAAGCGCAGGAAGGACGGACCATGACCGTTCGCATGAGCCAATGGTCCGCCCGGCTCTGGTCCGATGGTCTACGTGGGGCGAGTGGATTGCGTCGCGAGGGTCACGCGCGGACGCGCGGCGCGCCGCTCAGTCGCTCCCGTGGCAGCTCGCGCAGGCGGTCTTCGCGGGGCGGAGCTGGCCGGCCTTCGGGTCGTGGCAGGCGCCGCACTCGGCGCCCATCTCGGCGTGCGCCTTGTGCGAGAACTCCCCGCGGAAGCTCGCGACGGTGCGCTGCGTCACGTCGCCGTGGCACTTCATGCACGCGGAGGTGGTGGCCTGCGCCTGGCGGTGATGGCAGGGCACGCAGCCCTGGCGGCCGAAGCGCACCACCTCGCCGGGGGCGCGCTGGTCGTGCGGGCGGTGGCAGCTCTCGCAGTCGAGCTTCGCGGCGGTGAGGTGCGGCGCGTGCGCGAACGCGTGGCCCGCGAACGCGCCCCGCTGCGACTCGACGCCCTGGTGGCAGAGCAGGCACTTCCCGGAGCCCACCGACACCACGGACCACGGGCGCTCGAGCGGCGCCAGGCCCTTCAGCCGCCGCGCCTCGTTCATCTGCTGGTACGCCTTCTCGAGCAGCGCGTAGGCGAAGTTCACGTTGTGGACGCCCTTGCCCTGCTCGACGAGCTGGAAGTTGTGACGCGCGTCCGTCCACGCCTGCGGCGGCTCGAGACCCATCGCGCCGACCGTGGCCCCGAGCTCGCGACGCAGCGCCGAGACGCGCTGCTCCATGCCCTGCTTCCAGGCCGCGTAGATCCTCCCGTATGCCGGTCCGTGGCAGGACATGCAGCTCACCTCGTTGGCGCGCTGGATCACCGGCCCGAGCGGCCCCTTCACGGCCTGCGCGGTCATCAGCCCCTGGTTGTGGCAGCCCTGGCAGGTCACGCCCGCCGCGAACATCGGCCCGGGCATGCGCGGCACGCCGCGGCCGCCGATGCCGGCGTAGAGGTCCTGCTGCGCGGAGTGTCCGGCGCCGTGGCACGACTCGCACGAGCCCGCCGACGCGGCGGTGGCGGTCGCCGCCGGCTTCGCCAGCCGTCCGTGCTCGATCTCGAGGTGGCAGTTCATGCAGTCCACCTTGTGCTCGAACACGTGCATGCGGTGGAGGTAGTCCCGGTCCCCGAACTTCGCGAGCCGGTCCGGCTGGTTGTGGCAGGTGACGCAGCGCTCGCGCGGCACGTTGCCTTCGCCGCGCACCACGCCGGTGTGGCACAGCTTGCAGTTCATGTCGAGGCGCGCGACCTGGCTGTGGTCGAACGCCACGCCCTCGACGGTCGTGACCCTGTCGGGGATCTGGTGGCAGTTCAGGCAGCGCCCGGCGCCCTCGTTGATGGGCTGGTCCTTGAAGTGGCACAACGCGCAGGTCGAGGAGGTCACGCTGATGTGGCTGCCCTGCACGATCTGCGAATGGCACGAGGTGCAGCGGAGCTTCAAGCCGCGCTGGATCTCGGTGAGGTGCGGCGTGTGGTCGAACAGCACGCTGTGGAAGACCTCCTTGCCCTCGAGCAGCCGCCGCTCGTGGCAGCGCAGGCAGGCCGCGTCGTCCACCTCGGCCCAGGGGTTGGTGCTGTAGGTGCCGGTGAAGTACTTCACCACCATCGAGAGCGCCTCGTATTTCTTGCGCAGCTCGGCGGTGATGCCGGGCGAGATGTGGCACTCGACGCACGCAATCTGGTTGTGCTTGGAGTGCTTCCACGACTGGTAGTAGGGCTTCATGATGTGGCAGGTGCCGCAGAACGTCGGCGTCGAGGACACCTGCATCGCCAGCAGCATCGCGACGATCACGAGCCCGAGCGCCAACCCGGCGCTCAGCGTGGCGATCCTGAGCCCGCGCGGCGCGAGCCGGCCTCCGCTGGTGCGCGCGACCCAGCGACCGATGGGCGAGTCGGGCCCCAGGCCGGGGACTCGGGGCACCTACGCCTTCCTCGCGCCCTGGTCGCGGTAGCGCTTCAGCACGAACAGCGTGAGCAGCAGGTAGAACCAGAACAGGATGAGGACAAACTTGCGCTGCCTCAGATGCCCGAGCTTGCCGTAGATCTCGGACTGCACCTCGTGTCCCACCGAGCGCGCGCGCGTGGTGAAGGCGGCGACCACGTCTTCCTCGACCGCGTGCGCCGCGGGGAGGGCCTCGCGCAGGTAGGTGCGGGCCTCCTCGATGCGCGCCCGGTAGTCGTCGGTCTGGAGCGGCACCGCCTCGGCCTGCGCGGTGAGCGCCGCCGCCTTCTCCACCTCGTCGGCCGCCGAGCGGTAGTCGGTCCAGATGCGCCGCCCCAGCGCCAGCGTCTTCGGGTCCTTCGCATGGCACTGCCCGCACGAGCTGGCGAGGCGGTCGGGTTGCGCGGCCTCGACGGTGTGGGCCTCGTGGCACGAAGCGCACTCGGGGCCCCGCTTCCCGTTGGTCGCGGGGTGGTGCGCGCCGGCCATGAAGTAGCGGCGCTCGGCGGTGTGGCACTGGCCGCATACCTTGTCCACGTCGCCGATCGTGGGAGGCGCCGCGCCGTGCACGCCGTGGCAGCTCACGCAGGTGGGCGCGCGCAGGTTGCTGCGGTCATACAGCTCGCGCGCGTGGACGCTCCCCAGGTACTGGCGGAGCACGTCGGGCCTGCCGCGCGGTCCCATGAGCGCGCTGTCGCCGTGGCACGCCCCGCAGGTCTTCGGGATGTTGGGTATGAAGGTGCGGCTGGCCGGGTCCTTCGGCGGCAGGATGTCGTGCGCCCCGTGGCAGTCGGAGCACACCGCCACGCGCGTGTCGCCCCGTGCGAGGCGCCGGCCGTGGCCCGAGGTCTGGTAGAGCGCGAACTGGTCCACCGGCAGGTTGTAGGCCCGCATGCGCGACTCGCTCGAGTGGCACGAGGCGCACAGGGCCGGGATGTCCTTGCGCGCGGGCCGGCCCTTGAACCCGGCGCCATGCGCGATGGCGACCTCGAGGCTCCGGTCGTCGCCGCCGTGGCACGAGGTGCAGCGCACGTCCTCCTCGGCGTGCTGGCTCTTCTCGAACTGGACGCGCTCGGCGGGATGGCACACGCCACAGCGCCCGGAGGCGGGCGACTTCGGAGCGGATCCGCTCACGGCCGGGGTCGGGTTGCCGGGCTGGGCGAGGGCGAGCGCGGCCAGCGCGGGCAGGAGCAGCAGGGCGAGCGCAAGCGCGGTGAGCGCGGGAGGGGGCACGAGGCCGGACGCGACCGCGCCGCCCCGGCCGGCACCGGGACGCCAGAGGGCGGATGGGCGGCGGGTCGTGGTCATGGTCTCACCTCCGCTCCAGCAGCGCGCCGGCGGCGCTCATCGCGATCCACACCGCGAGCACGACGACTCCCGCCAGCCGGATGCGCCTGCGCGATGCCGGGCTGCCGTCGCCGCGCAGGAACAGCGGCAGCAGCAGCACGCCGAAGGCGAGCGCCAGCAGCACCAGCCCGGAGATCCAGTGCGGCACCGGCAGCCACTGGAACACCGCGTAAGGCGCGAGCATGTACCACGGCGGGCGGACCCCGCCGGGCGTCACGTACGGATCGGCCGCCGACAGGAAGCGGAACGGCACCACGGTCGCGAGCGTCACCAGCACGCCGAACAGGCCGACCGTGAGCATGAGCATGGTGTAGAGGTGGCTGCGGAACGTCGTGGTCGCCTCGGGCCGCCCCTCGGGCGTCGGGGAGAGGCCCACGCGGCGCAGCGTCGCGAAGGTGAAGTAGACGCACGCCGCGTAGAGCGTCGGCAGCACCATCACGTGGAGCGCGTAGAAGCGGATGAGCACGTCGTCGTTCACCACCCGCCCGCCCAGCAGGAACGCGAGGATCGGGCCCGCGATCGGCAGCGCGAACACCACCTCCATGCCGCGCACCGTGGCCCAGTAGGAGTGCGCGTCCCAGGTGAGCAGCCGCCCCGTGAAGTCGAGCTGGAGCACCAGCCACACCATCGCCACCGCGGTCCACCACAGCAGCTCGCGCGGCGCGCGGTAGAGCCCGTCCCAGAACAGGCGCAGCAGCCGGATCACCACCACCGCCGCCAGCAGCCATGCGCCCCAGGCGTGCATCTGGTGCAGGAACCAGCCGGCCGGGAGGTCCCGCACGATGGTGCGGGTGCTCTCGAACGCGGCCTCGGGCGTCGGCTTGTAGTAGTAGGCGAGCAGCACGCCGGTGACCGCTTCGAGCGCGAACAGGATGGCGGTCAGGAGCCCCAGCACGCGCGGGCCGCTCGCGTACTTCGGCACCGGCGTCTCGGCCAGCTCGCGCATCACCTCGCGAACCGGGCGGCTCGTGTCCACCGGCGTGATGACGAAGCCGAAGTGGGTGAGGAAGGAGAAGATCTCGCTGAGGTTGATGCGGCGCTCGAGCCAGTCCACCCAGCCCGCGCGCGCGTTCGGGTCCTGCGGCCGCGGCGCGCTCATAGATGGACGTAGACTTCGCCGGCGCGCACCGACACCGTGTAGGTGGGGAGCGGCCGGGGCGGCGGCCCGGAGAGCACGTTGCCCGCCAGGTCGAAGCGCCCGTCGTGGCACGGGCAGACGATCACGCGGCGCTCGCGGTCGAAGTCGAGGATGCAGCGCACGTGGGTGCACACCGCGGAGAGCGCCACCACGCGCTCGGCGTCGAGGCGCACCACGTAGAACGGCGAGACCCCGTGCCGCACCAGGCGGCCCTCGCCGATCTTGAAGTCGTCGAGCAGTCCGGCGCTCACCAGGCGCGCGGCCACCCGCTCGTGGTGCTCGGGCGCGCGCAGGTAGGCGCCGATGACGCCCGCCGCGCCCAGGCCCCACAGGCCCAGGAAGGCGCGCGAGAGCCAGGTGAGGAAGGTGCGGCGGCTCGCGGGCTCGCCCGCCGCCGGTGCGGCGCGCTCCTCGGGTGCGGGCATGAGGCCTCCCTGTGGCTGGCATCGGCCCGGGCCGCTCGGCGGCGGCGGCCGGCGGATGACCCGGGCCAGCGAAGCGTGTCGGATCGTGGACGGGACGGGAACGAAGACGCGAGATGTTGCAACCAATATGCCGCGCTTGCCCGGTGCGGGGCAACGACGGATTCGCGGGCGCGCGCACCGGGCCCGCGATCGGCGCCCGACAGGGCTGTCAGAGGCCTGCCACTCCGGGTCGGCGGCTCCTCCAGCCGGCGGCTTTTCCTCGACGCCGGCGCGCCCTTGCGCTATCAACTCGGGTCCATGCGACCGCGCACCAGGCTGGCGATGCTGCTCGCGGCGGCGGGGGCCACGGCCCTCGGCGCCGGGACCGCGCATGCCTCCGCGGGCGCCCAGGCGGGGGAGGTCCTGCCCATCCTCGAGGCGCTGGTGCTGATCCTGCTCGGCGCGCGCCTCGGGGGCGCGCTGTTCGAGCGCTTCGGCCAGTCGGCGGTGCTGGGCGAGCTCGCGGCCGGGATCGTCATCGGCAACCTCGGCCTGCTGGGCTGGCACGGGCTCGACGGCCTGCGCGCGCTGCCGGCGCTCGACCTGCTCGCCGAGATCGGGGTGCTGTTCCTGCTGTTCGAGGTCGGCCTCAAGTCCGACGTGCGCTCGATGATGGCGGTAGGTGGCTCCTCGTTCCTGGTCGCCACCCTCGGCGTGATCGCCCCGATCGGGCTCGGCTACCTCGCCTCCTCGTGGCTCCTGCCGTCGCACCACCCGCTCACCCACTGGTTCGTGGGGGCGACGCTGTGCGCCACCAGTGTGGGCATCACCGCGCGCGTGCTCTCCGACCTCGGCCGCGTGTCGAGCCCCGAGGGCCGCATCGTGCTCGGCGCGGCGGTGATTGACGACGTCATGGGGCTGCTGGTGCTCGCGGTGGTGACCGGTGTCATCGCGGCCGCCGACCGCGGGGTGGCGTTCGCGCCCGCGTCGGTGCTGTGGATCGTCGGGAAGTCCGTGCTGTTCTTGGGTGGTGCGCTGCTCGCGGGCGGTTGGCTCTCGCGCCACGCGTTCCGCATCGCCGCGAGGCTGCCGGGCGAGGGGCTGCTGCTCTCGCTCTCGCTCGCGTTCTGCTTCGCGCTCGCCTGGCTGGCCGGACGCGCCGGGCTCGCGCCCATCGTGGGCGCGTTCGCGGCCGGGCTGATCGTGGACGAGGCGCACTACCGCGAGCTGCGCACGCGCGACTCCGCCGACCGCTCGGTCGAGCAGCTGCTCCAGCCGCTCATGACCTTCCTGGTGCCGGTGTTCTTCGTGCTCATGGGGATGCGCGTGGACCTGGCGGTGTTCGGCGCGCCCGGCGTGATCGGCTTCGCCGCGGTGCTGTGCGTGGTCGCGGTGGCGAGCAAGCAGGCGTGCTCGCTCGGCGTGATCGAGCGCGGCGTGGACCGGCTCGCGGTGGGCCTGGGCATGATCCCCCGCGGCGAGGTGGGTCTCATCTTCGCCAGCATCGGCGCCACGCTCGCGATCAAGGGCGAGCGCGTGGTGGACCCGGTGGTGTTCTCGGCGGTGGTGGTGATGGTCGCGGTGACGACCCTGCTCACGCCGCCGCTGCTGACGTGGCGGATGCGGCGCCGGCAGCCCTGACGGCGCGCTCGCGCCGGCTCGCGCCCCGCGCTGGTGAGCCGAAAGCGCGCGCTGGTCGCGGCCGCGCTGCTCGTGCGCGCAGCGTCCTTGCGCCCTCCCGGGGGCGGGTCCTAACGTGCGGTCTTTCCCGCGCCGCAGACGTTCCCCATCGCAGGAGTTCCTCGATGCCCGACGCTCCCACGCTCCGCCGCGCGTTCCTCTTCGCCACCATCGCCTCCGTCCTCTGCGCCGTGCCCGCGCCGCCCGCCCGCGCCGCGACACCGCGCGTGCATGCCATCGTCGGCGCGCGCATCGTGGTCGCGCCGGGACAGGTGATCGCGCGCGGCACCATCGTGATGCGTGACGGGCTGATCGTCGCGGTGGGCGCGGACATCCCGGTGCCGGCCGATGCGCGGGTGTGGCCGGGCGACAGCCTCACCGTGTACCCGGGGCTCATGGACGCGTTCGTGATGCCGGCGGAAGCGCCGGCCGCCCCCGGCGCGACGCCGTCCGGTCCGGGCGCGCGGCCGGGCGGA
>CAYHRW010000074.1:9354-11305 GCA_964359105.1 uncultured bacterium | reverse complement strand
AGCAGCGGCGACTTCGACATGGGCTCGGTTCCCTTCATGATGGGTGTGGCGACCAGGATGGGATGATGGGCCGGAAGCTTACCCCGCGCGCGGGGTCGCGGTCCAAGCGATGTTCAGGGGCGGTGAAGTGGGACGCTGCGTCGGCGCGACCGGAGGCCGCGCCAGGATGAGCGGCACCGCCCGGTACGCCCAGGCGAGCCAGGCGAGCGCCCACAGCGCGCCGCTCGCGGCCAGCAGCGGCGTGGTCCGCGCGGGCGCGAACTCGGCGCCGAGGCGCGCGGCGAGCGCGAGGGCCAGCAGCGCCACCTGCCACACGCCCAGCACGCGCCGCTCGACCGCGAGCGGGTTGCCGCCGTGGACCGTCACCACGCGGGTCGCGATCCCCATGGTGAGGAGCCCGAAGCCGGCGATGAAGACGACGTGCTCGCCGGCGAGCAGGCGCAGCGGCATCAGGGCGGTGAGCCACAGTCCGGCCAGCACGCCCCAGCCGGCCGACCACAGCACGTACGCGTGCAGCGCGCGGCGGCCGGGCCGGCGGTGGATCTTCCACGCGAGGAAGAGCATCGGTGTCACCGCGATGGCGCGCAGCCAGGCGGCAAGCGTGCGGTGGAGCAGCCCCTCGGCCACGAACGAGGCGACGAGCAGCAGCGCGACCGCGAGGTAGAACGCGCGGCGCCCGCGCCGCTCGTGCGGCGACGCGATCCGGGGAAGCGAGAGCGGGTCGCGCACGCCGATGAAGGTGGGGACCAGCAGGCTGCCCACGCCGACCACGAGCGAGAGCACCATGCCGAGCGACACCAGCCGCAGCCCGATGCCCGGCACCGGCTCGTTCCACCAGCCGGCGGCCTGGCCCAGGAGCATCGCTCCGCCGGTGAGACCCAGGGCGAGGCCGAGTAGGATGAAGACGATCTCCTCGGGCGGGCCGCCGCGCCCCGGCGCCGAGCGGCGCCCCGCGGCCGTGATCAGCACCAGCACCGCGAGCAGGAAGCCGGCCTGCGCCATCGCCATCGCGCCGGCCGCGGTGCCGACGCCGAACAGCGCCACGCCCGTGGTCGCCAGCACCAGCTCGGCAGGATGGAATCTCCCGCCGTGCGTGAGCCCGGAGAGCGCGGTCAGGACGAAGCCCGCCACGAAGCTCAGCTCGAAGCCCTGGATCATGAGCGCGCGATGCGCGGGCCCGGGGTAGGGGATCCAGCCGGCGGCATGGATCGGCCACAGCAGCGCGCCATAGAGGGCGAAGGCAGCGCCGATCGGGAACAGCACGCGGTAGGGTTCGATGCGCATGGCGCGAGACTGCCGCGGCGCGGCCGGCGGCGGTATGACGGCCGTCATGCCGCGCGACAGGGCTTCGTCACGTCCTCACCGCCGCCCCGAGTCCCTCCACCAGCGCGTCGAGGCCGCGCTCGATCGCGGCGCCGAGGTGGATGCGCACCACGCGCCGGCCGCGGCGCGCCAGCACCTCGAAGTCGCCCGCAGCCTGCGCGCGGCGCAGCGCGCCGAAGCCGTACGGCTCGCCCGGGATCGCGACCTCGTCGCCCTCGTCGGCGGTGAGCTGCAGGAACACGCCGGTGGCGGGCCCGCCCTTGTGGAGCTGGCCGCTCGAGTGCAGGAAGCGCGGCCCGTAGCCGAGCGTGGTGGCCACGTGCGTGTACGCGCGCGCGGCGAGCCGGAGGCGCTGGAGCCGCTCGTGCACGGCGGGGGTGCGGCGGAGGTAGGCGAGCAACGCGAAGTAGTCGCCGGGCCCGGCCTGCGCGAGCAGCGCGCCGGCCCACGCGACCGGGTCGGACTTCGCCCTCGCGGCGAGGCGGTCGCGCACCGCGGGCGGCGCATACGCCGCGAGCCCGTCGTCCTCGGCGGCCGGCGCCTCGTCGCGGAAGCGGCCGTCGGCGAGGAAGCGCTCGAGCACCGCCTGCGTCGCCTGCTTGGCCTCGGAGACGTTGGGCTCATCGAA
>CAYHRW010000074.1:4097-9254 GCA_964359105.1 uncultured bacterium | reverse complement strand
ACGATGCCGCGGCCGTCCTTGCCGGTGCTCTCGGCGACGAGCTGCTCGAGCCACGAGCCGAGCGCCTCGAGCCCGGGCGCGGGGACGAAGGTGAGCTTGTCGCGATGCTCGAGCGCATACCCGCCGAGGCGCGCGCCGAGCTGCACGGCGCCGCCTTCCACGGGCGCGGCGGGGCCGGAGCGCCGCGCCTCGGCGGCGGCGCTGGCGACGAGCGCGCGCAGGTCGGCGCCGATCAAGGCGGCGGGCACCAGGCCGAAGAAGGAGAGCGCGGAGTAGCGCCCGCCGATGTCGGCCGGGTTGAGGAAGGTGCGGCGGTAGCCGCGCTGCCCGGCGAGCGCGGCGAGCGCGGTGCCGGGATCGGTGATGGCGACGAAGGCGCGGCCGGCGGCGTCCCCGCGGGCGGCGCGCACCCACTCGAAGAAGTGCTTCTCGAACGAGGAGACCTCGATGGTGCCGCCCGACTTCGAGGACACGATGAACAGCGTGCGCGCCGGGTCGTGCGTGGCGGTGGTCGCGCGCACCGCGGCGGGCGAGGTGTTGTCGAGCACGGCGAGCTCGAGGCGGCCGGGTCGGACGCCGAAGGTGGAGCGCATGACCTCGGGGGCGAGGCTGGAGCCGCCCATGCCGAGCAGCACGGCGTGGGTGAAGCCCTCGACCGCGACCTCCTCCGCGAACGCCTCTAGCCCCGCGACCTCGGGCGCCATGCGGGCGGGCAGGTCGAGCCAACCCAGCCGGTTCGCCGCGACCGCGCGGTGCGCGGGGTCGGCGCTCCACAGCGTCGCGTCCTTCGCCCACAGGCGCGCGGTGAAGTCCGCGAGCTGCGCGGGCGCGCGCCAGTCGCGGCTCACCGTGGCTTCCCCGCCATCTGCGCGCGCTTCTCCTCGAGCGTGGCGAGCAGCGCATCGAACGACTTCGCGAACGCCTTCACGCCCTCGTCCTCGAGCTGCCAGATCAGGTCGTCCACCGGCACGCCCAGTTCGGGCAGGCGGCGGAACAGCGCGCGCGCCCCGGCGAGATCGCGCGTGATGGTGGTCTCGAGCAGGCCGTGCTCGTTGAACGCGGCCAGCGTCTGCGGCGGCATGGTGTTCACGGTGTCGCGCCCGATCAGCTCGTCCACGTAGAGCGTGTCGGAGTACGCCTTGTTCTTGGTGCTGGTCGAAGCCCACAGCGGGCGCTGCAGGTTCGCGCCGCGCGCTGCGAGCGACTTGAAGCGTTCCGCGCCGAACACCTCGAGGAAGCGCGCGTAGGCCAGTCGCGCGTTCGCCACCGCGGCCCTGCCGCGCAGCCGCTCGAGCGCGGCCAGCTCGGTCGAGCCGGCCGGCAGCGTGGCGATGCGCTGCTCGATGGCGGCGTCCACCTTGGAATCCACGCGCGAGACGAAGAACGAGGCCACCGAGTGGATGCCGGCCAGCTCGAGGCCCTGCGCCGCGCGCTGTTCGAGGCCGGAGAGGTACGCGTCCATCACCTGCTCGTAGCGCGCCAGCGAGAAGATGAGCGTGACGTTCACGCAGATCCCCTCGGTGGTGAGCCGGGTGATCGCGGGGAGCCCGGCCGCGGTGGCCGGCACCTTGATCATGACGTTCCCCCGCGCCACCTCGCGGTGGAGCCGGCGCGCCTCCTCGATGGTGGCCGCGGTCTCGCCCGCGAGGTAGGGGCTCACCTCGATGCTCACGCGGCCGTCGAGGCCGCCGGTGCGCTCGTAGACCGGCCCCAGCAGGTCGCAGGCGGTCTGCACGTCCTCGATCGCCAGCGACTCGAAAAGCGCGATGCCGGAGAGGCCGCGCGCCAGGCGCGGCTCGATGGCGGCATCGTAGTCGGCGCTCTGGCCGATGGCCTGCTGGAAGATCGTGGGGTTCGAAGTCACGCCCAGGACGCCCTGGTCGCGGATCTGCGATTTGAACTGGCCGGAGGAAAGCTCGCGGCGGTGGATGTAGTCGAGCCAGACGCTCTGGCCGAGATCCTGGAGCTGCTGGGCACGGCTGGGCATGACGTCTCCACGGGCTGGCGACACGATGCGCGCGCGGCGGCGGAATCGGATGACGCGCCGAGGATGCCCGTTCGAGGCTGGCGCGCGCAAGCGCGTCCGCCCGGCCGGTGCGCGCCGGGTAGACCGGCGTGGCGGTACCAAAGGCCCACCGGGGTTGCCCGCAGCGCGGTTGCGGTCGCCCGCCAATCCAGTAGACTTCCGCTGATTCTGACTCCGTCCGGCGAGGCCTGCCGGGCGGGAACGCACCGTGGAGACGTGGACGGGGTCAACGCGAAGAGGCGAACGCCATGACGACGAACAAGAAGCTCGAAGCCTGGGTCAACGAGACGGCGGTCATGTGCCAGCCGGACAAGGTGGTCTGGTGCGACGGCTCGGAGCTGGAGTACCAGACCATGCTGCGCCTGATGGTCCAGGCCGGCACGGCCATGTGGCTGGACCAGAAGAAGCGTCCCAACAGCATCTACGTGCGCTCGAACCCGGCCGACGTGGCCCGGGTCGAGGAGTTCACGTTCATCTGCTCCAAGGACAAGGACGACGCCGGTCCCACCAACAACTGGCGCGACCCGGCCGAGATCAAGCAGACCCTGACCGGGCTCTTCACCGGCGCCATGAAGGGCCGCACCATGTACGTGATCCCCTACAGCATGGGCCCGATCGGCTCGCCCATCGCCAAGATCGGGATCGAGATCACCGACTCGGCCTACGTGGTGGCCAACATGCACACCATGGCGCGGGTGGGGAAGAAGGTGATCGAGGTGCTGGGCGCGGACGGCGAGTTCGTGCGCGGGCTCCACTCGGTGGGCGCGCCGCTCGCGGAGAACCAGCCCGACGTGCCCTGGCCGTGCAACGACAAGACCAAGTACATCTGCCATTTCCCCGAGACCCGCGAGATCTGGTCCTACGGCTCGGGCTACGGCGGCAACGCGCTGCTCGGCAAGAAGTGCCACGCGCTGCGCATCGCCTCGGTGCAGGCGCGCGACGAGGGCTGGCTCGCCGAGCACATGCTGATCCTCGGCATCACCAACCCCGAGGGGAAGAAGATCTACGTCGCCGCGGCGTTCCCCTCCGCGTGCGGCAAGACCAACCTGGCGATGATGAATCCGACCGTCCCGGGCTGGAAGATCGAGACCATCGGCGACGACATCGCGTGGATGAAGTTCGGGCCCGACGGCCGGCTCTACGCCATCAACCCGGAGGCCGGCTTCTTCGGCGTCGCGCCCGGCACCAGCATGAAGAGCAACCCGAACGCCATGCTCACGGCGGCGAAGAACTCGATCTTCACCAACGTCGCGGTCACGCCCGACGGCGACATCTGGTGGGAGGAGATGACCGACGCGTCACCGCCCGAGCTGACCGACTGGCTGCGCCGCCCGTGGACCCCGGGCTGCGGCCGCAAGGCGGCGCACCCGAACGCCCGCTTCACCACGCCCGCGCGGCAGTGCCCGGTGATCTCGCCCGACTGGGAGAACCCGAAGGGCGTGCCGATCTCGGCGATGCTGTTCGGCGGGCGCCGCGCCACCGTGGTGCCACTCGTGAACGAGGCGCTGTCGTGGCAGCACGGCACCTTCCTCGGCGCCATCATGAGCAGCGAGACCACGGCCGCGGCCGCGGGCAAGGTCGGCGCGTTGCGTTACGACCCGTTCGCCATGCTGCCGTTCTGCGGCTACCACATGGGCGACTACTTCGGCCACTGGCTCGCGGTCGGCGCGAAGGTCGACGCCGCGAAGCTGCCGAAGATCTACTACGTGAACTGGTTCCGGAAGGGAGCCGACGGGAAGTTCCTGTGGCCCGGCTACGGCGAGAACAGCCGGGTGCTCAAGTGGGTGTTCGAGCGCGTCACCGGCACCGGGAAGGCGGTGGACACCCCGATCGGCCGGCTGCCCGCGCCCGGCGCGCTGGACCTCACGGGCCTCGGCATTCCGGAGGCCGGCCTGGCCGAGGTGCTGCGCGTGGATGTCGAGGGCTGGACCAACGAGCTGCCGCTCATCAAGGAGCACCTCGCCAAGTTCGGCGCCAAGCTCCCGCAGGGCGTCAAGGACGAGCTGGCGGCGCTCGAGCAGCGGCTCCAGGGCTCGAAGGTCTCGGCCGGCGCGCGCTGAAGCAAGGCGAACGACGCGAAGCCCGGGCGACAACGCCCGGGCTTCGACGTGGGTGCGGTGCACTGCTCCGTTGAGGCAGCGCGGAGGGAGTCGGTTGGTGAGGGGCTCGTGCCCAACGGCACCTCCTGCGGTGATCCCGAAACCTCTCTTGCGTTGTGCCACCCCCGGGCGTCTACTTGCTCCCGGGCGCGCACGGGGCGCCGATCCCGCCCCGCACCGCCCGGGCAGGGGTTCCGCCTCGGCGATACCGCTGCAGCCGCCTCTCGCGGAGAGCCGCCGCAGACCTTTGCCGATCGCAGGCCCGCCGCGTGTGGGTTCCGCGCCACGCATGAGAGGGAGGCCGCAGATGAGCCGCGTTCACTGGTTCCTCGCCTTCGCGCTTCTGTTGGTTCCGGGAGTGTCGCACGCCATCCAGTTGCACTGGAGGTCCGGTGCCGACACGCTGGCGTTCACCGAGGCGACGCGCTGCACGCTCGTCGTCGAGGCCGATCCCGCGGAGCAACGCCTGCCTTCTGAATGGCGGCTGCTGTGGGTGGCGGTGAACTGCCCGCGCCTGCCCCTGGTCCCGGATTCGGTGCTGGCTTCCGGCGAGAGCGCAGCGCAGGTGTGCGGCATGGACACGCCGGCCCCGGCAGAAGCCGCCGTCAACGCAACCGTCGCGCGCTTCTGTTCCGAAGGGACCAGCCCGGCATCAGCCGCGCGGTACATCCTGGACCTGCCGGCCGGGAGCCGAGGCAAGTTCCAGGTCGTCAGCTTCGTGCCGCAGGCGCCTGACTCCTCGACCTGTGCGGTCATCCGATCCCTGGAGGTCACGTTCAACGGCGGATTCGACGCTGCTTACCCTCCGTCGCTCTACCGCGTCGTCCGCACGCACGACTCGGCGCAGCTCACGGTCGAAGCGACGGGAACCGGTCTCGCCGCAGTTCGCTCGGCGGGGAATGCCGCGCCGGACACCTCCTGGCGCTTCCCGCTCGACATCGTCGCGCAGAGCGACTCGAGCCTGACGGCCGTCGCCTACCTCGCGGCGGACTTGCCCACGTCCGTTCTGGAGGTGGCCGCGGAACCTGGTGG
>CAYHRW010000074.1:0-4087 GCA_964359105.1 uncultured bacterium | reverse complement strand
GGTTGGGGGGGGGGCCGCGCGCGCGGGGGGCCCCCCCCGCCGCCATGCTGGCGCCCGACCCTCCCGCTCTGCCCATGGCGCCCATCGGCTCCTCCGGAACCATGGTCCCCGGCGACAGCATCCAGCCCAAGGACTTCGCGTTCATCTTCCAGCCGCAGGTTAACATCTTCCACCTGTTCTACATCTGGCAGGACCGCAAGATGATCGCGAAGCTCGGCGGGGCAGGATACGACTCCACCGAGAAGTTCCTGGGCCATGCCTGGTCGACGGACCTCCTGCACTGGACCCAGATGGACAGCGTGCTGGCGGTGCGGCCCGGGGAATGGGACAACTTCCACGTCTGGGCCCCGAGCATCATCCAGAAGGGGCCAACCTACTTCATGTTCTACACCGGAGTCACACGAACCGGGCCGCAGGGCCTCCAGATTCAGCGCATCGGGGTCGCGACCGCCGACGCGACCACGCCCGGCGACAGCCTGAAGACCTGGACCCGCGGCAGCACGTGGATCTTCTCGCACAACAACGTGCCCTGGGCGTACCACGATACGACCAAGGTCTTCGGCCAGCAGTTCCGGGACCCGTTCGTCATGGCCGACCCCGAGAGCGTCGGCCACTACCTGATGTACTACGTCACGGTCCCCAAGTACGACACGCTCAGCTACGTGGTCGGCGTGGGGAAGTCCGCCGGCGACCTGACCAATTGGCGGAACTACGGTCCCATGCACAGCACGGACCACGCTGCGGTCCCTATGCGCGCATCGAGTCGCCCCACGCGGTGCCGCACTACGATCCTGACCTGAACCGGCTGGTGTGGTGGCTGTTCTTCACGACGCGTCCCTCGGCGCAACTGCCCGACATGGACGTTCACCTGGAGAAGGACAGCACGAGTGTGCCCTCCGACACCCTGGCATCGGCCTGGCGGCCCGAGCTGCCGCTGTTCGACTACCTGCGCCGGGACTCGACCGTGTCCTTCTGGCACGCCTCGGAGTACCTGTCCGCGGTGGGGCACGAGTTCATGGCGGCGTACGACGACAGCCTGTGGGCGATCGACGTGAACGAGGTGGGGTGGAGCATCTACCCGCCCTACGACTTCTACCTGACCCCGCCCTGGCAGGTGAGCGTCGAGGAGGGTGGAGGAGCGCGGGGTCGGGCCGGTGAAGTCGGGTTGTCTCTGGCGATGTGGCGGCCCGGGGCGCAGGAGGTGAGGCTGCGCCTGGACCTGCCGAGCGCGATGCGAGTGCGGCTCGATCTGTTCGACGTGCTCGGGCGGCGGGCGCGGACGCTGCTTGACCGCGATGTCCCTCCGGGTCGGACGACGGTGTCTTGGGACGGACGCGATGCCGGTGGGAGCGTGCTGGGGAGCGGGATGTACTTCGCCCGGCTGGCGTACGCCGGCGGCCGGCGCGTCGTGCGTGTGCCACTGGTGCGGTGAGGGGGTCTCTCTTGGACGGCGCACGGTCCCGGTCCAGTCCGGGCCGGACCCGCACTCGCTCTCGCGCGGGTGCGAGCCTGTTGCTGCCGGGAGGTGCGCTGCTCTTCCTCGCTCTCGGTACTACGCCGGCCGCCACGCAGGCCGTGGACCCGAACCTCTGGGGCACCGACGGGACCGTCACAGCCATTGCGCGCTCGGGGAACACGGTCTACATCGGCGGGGCGTTCACGCAAGTGGGCGCGTCCAGCGGCTACGGCGTTCCCTTGAGCAAGATGACCGGTGAGGCGCTGCGACCGTATCCCAAGGTAGCCGGAGGGTATGTCTTCGCCGTTGCCCCGGATGGTGAGGGCGGTTGGTACGTTGGTGGCGACTTTGCTGCGCTCGGGGGGCTGCCTCGATCTAATCTCGCCCACATCCTCGTCGATGGCAGTGTCGCGCCCTGGGATCCGAGCCCTGATGGCTGGGTCAGTGCCATCGCCGTTTGTGGGACGACAGTCTACGTGGGTGGCAAGTTCACCCGCATTGGTGGGCAGGCACGGAACCTGATTGCTGCGGTGGATGCGACGACGGGCGTGGCGACCGACTGGAACCCGGAGGCTGACCGGCCCAGCCCCAACCCCTATCAGTATGGTCCCTTCGTCCTGACCGTGGCCCTGAGCGGGCCTACTGTGTACGTGGGCGGGTATTTTTCGCACATGGGTGGCCAGAACCGCAATTGCATCGCTGCGCTCGACGCGACCACCGGCGTGGCTGCGAGCTGGGACCCTGTCCCGGATGGTGAGGTGAATGTTCTGGCGGTGAGCGGGAACACGGTCTATGTCGGCGGGAGCTACTGGAGCATCGGGGGGCAGCCGCGCAATCACCTCGCGGCGCTGGACGCCAGCACCGGGCTTGCCACCGCCTGGAACCCGGGCGTGGACCGCCCCTGGGAGTACGGCGGCTTTCCGCGCCTGGTTCAAGCACTGGCAGTCCGCCGGGACACGGTCTACGTGGGCGGCGCCTACTTCACCATCGGCGGACTGGGGCGCCAGGGGCTGGCGGCGGTGGATGCCACGACCGGGGCGGTGCTGGATTGGAATCCCAATCCCGCCGGAGGCGGCCCATATGCGTATGTGGACGCACTCGCCCTCTCGGGCGACACGCTCTACGTCGGCGGCTACTTCCAGGCGATCGGTGGCCAGAACCGCCTGTGCCTGGCGGCGCTCGACGCAGGGACGGGGGCCGCCACCACCTGGGACCCCCGACCCAACAATGAGGTCTACGCGCTGGCGGTCAGCGACGAGGCAGTCTATGCGGGCGGCACCTTCACGAGCCTCGGGGACTGGGCGTTCCGCAACAACGTCGCGGCGCTGGACGCCACGACGGGGGAGGTGACCCCCTGGAACCCGAACGCCGCGGGCTACATCGTCAATGCGGTGGCGGTGGACGACAGCACGGTCTACGTGGGCGGGGACTTCGGCAGCATCGGCGGGCAGCCGCGCGTCGGCCTGGCGGCGATTCATGCCGCGACCGGGGCCGCGACCGGCTGGGATCCCCGGGTCAATGGCACGGTTGAGGCGCTGGCGCTGGACGGGAACACGCTGTACGTGGGCGGCGGCTTCAGCAGCATCGGCGGGCAGCCGCGCCGCTGCCTGGCGGCACTCGATGTCACGAGCGGTGCGGTGCTGCCCTGGGTGGCCGACGCCAACGACAAGCCCACCGCGCTGGCGGTGGGGAGAGGCACGGTGTACGCCTGCGGCTTCTTCGGCCAGATCGGCGGCCAGTCGCGCAACGGGCTGGCGGCGCTGGATGCCGTGACCGGGGCGACCACCGCGTGGAACCCGGCCCCGGACAGTTACGTCAACGCCGTGGCGGTGCGCGACAGCACGGTCTACCTGGGCGGCTGGTTCAGCCGGATCGGCGGGCAACCACGCAGTTGCATCGCCGCGGTGGATGCCCGGACCGGGTTGGCGACCGACTGGAATCCGGGGGCCAACGACCAGGTGGAGGCGCTGGCGGTGAGCGGGAACACGGTCTATGTCGGCGGGTTCTTCCGCACCATCGGCGGGCAGGCGCGCACCGCCATCGCGGCCGTGGATGCCACGACCGCGGCGGTGACCGACTGGAACCCCGGCCGGGATGGAATCGTCTGGAGCCTGAGAACGTACGGCAGCACTTTGTACGCGGGTGGGATGTTCTCCGGCATGGGCGACCTGCCGTCGTCCAACCTGGCGGCGGTCTCGATCCCGGGTCCGCCGGTCGAGCCGCCGCTGCCCTTTGCCCTGGTGCAGAGCATTCCCAACCCGGCTCGAGCCAGCGCGCTCATCCGCTTCACCCTGCCGGAAGCAACAGCCGTGACACTCTCGGTCTATGACGTGCAGGGCCGCAGAGTCGCGAGGTTGCTCGATCACGAGCCGCAGCAGGCAGGCCGCCACGATGTGCCGGTGCGTGCGGATGCCTGGCGACCGGGGGTCTACCTCTACCGGCTCGAGGCCGGGGGCCGAAGCGCGACGCGGAAGATGCTGGTCGTGAAATAGCCATGCCCCTGAACGCCGCCTTCGGCTGGATCTGGATCCTGGCCTCGTTCCTGGCCGGGCTGCTGCTCGGGCTGCGCTTCCGCGAGGACGACTGGCTCGGCGGCTACGGCTCGTTCCGGCGCCGGCTGCTGCGGCTCGG
>CAYHRW010000073.1:6084-11334 GCA_964359105.1 uncultured bacterium | reverse complement strand
GTGGCGTTGAGCGGATGCGCCGGCGGCTGGCGGGGCGGCACGCCCCCGGGGAGCGCCGAAGCACCGGTCGCTGCGGCGGGGACCGCTCCGGCGGTGAAGGGCGCAGCGGGCGCACCCGGGGCGACCCAGGCCAGCGCCGCAGGCGTGACCTTCTTGTGGAAGGGCGAGGGTTCCTCGGTCGCCCTGGCCGGCGAGTTCAACGGCTGGAACACCACCGCCGACCCGATGACGAAGCAGGCCGACGGCTCGTGGGCCGTCACGAAGAAGCTCGAGCCCGGGCGCTACGCCTACAAGTTCGTGATGGACGGCAACACCTGGAAGGAAGATCCGGCCGCGAAGGAGACCACCGACGACGGCTACGGCGGCAAGAACTCGGTGATCGTCGTGGGCGGGGCGGCCGCGCCCGCCGCGCCGGCCCCGGCCCCCGCCGCGGGCGGCGGCGCCGCCGTCACCGGCGAGGGCGTGGCCTTCGTATGGAAGGGCGGCGGCACCTCGGTCGCCCTGGCCGGCGAGTTCAACGGCTGGAACACCACCGCCGACCCGATGACGAAGCAGGCCGACGGCTCGTGGGCCGTCACGAAGAAGCTCGAGCCCGGGCGCTACGCCTACAAGTTCGTGATGGACGGCAACACCTGGAAGGAAGATCCGGCCGCGAAGGAGACCACCGACGACGGCTACGGCGGCAAGAACTCGGTGATCGTCGTGGGCGGGGCGGCCGGAACGGCCGCTCCCGCGCCCGCCGCGCCGGTGGCCGCGCCCGCGGGCAAGGGCAAACCGCCCGCGCCGACCGCGGACGGCGTGGTGTTCACCTTCGCGGGCGGCGCGACCTCGGTGGCGCTGGCCGGCGAATTCAACGGCTGGTCCACGACCACCGACTCGATGACGAAGCAGGCCGACGGCACCTGGACCATCGCGAAGAAGCTGGCGCCCGGCACCTACGCCTACAAGTTCGTGGTGAACGGCACCACCTGGAAGCAGGATGACGCCAATTCGGAAGCGAAGGACGACGGGTTCGGAGGCAAGAACTCGCTCGTCACCGTGAAGTAGCCGGGAGCGCCGCCCGCCGGGCGGCGCTCCGTCTCCCCTCCGGCGCGCCCGGCCCGCCGGCGCCGCGCGTATCGCACTCGAACCTCGAGGAGTCCCCTCCATGTCGCTGACGAGTCCCTCCCTCCTCGCGCGGCGCGCCGGCCCGGTCGCGGCGCTCGGCGCGCTCGCGCTGTGCCTGGCGGCGACGGCTGCCTGGGCCACGAAGGTCACGTTCCGCCATCAGCCGGTGATCGGTGGCGTGACCATGGTGTCGGCGGCCGGCACGTTCAACGGCTGGAACGCCGCCGCGAACCCGCTCAAGGACGACGACAAGGACGGCGTCTGGGAAGCGACGCTCGACCTCGAGCCCGGCCGCGTCGAGTACAAGTTCGTGGTGAACGGCGACCAGTGGTTCACCGACGAGACCGCGGCGGACTTCTCCCCCGACGGCTTCGGCGGGCAGAACTCGGTCCTGCTGCTCAAGGACAAGCCGGTCACGGTAGGCCTGGGCTCCACCGTCAAGAAGGCCGAGGCCGCGCCGAAGCTCGGACTGCGCAAGGTCACGTTCAAGTTCCGCCCGACGGCGAAGCCCGACCGGGTGAGCCTCGCCGGCACGTTCAACGACTGGACCGTGGGCAGGACCCCGGTGACCGACCCGGACGGCGACGGGGAGTACACCGTCACGCTGCTGCTGCCGGTGGGCAGCTACCAGTACAAGTTCGTGGTCGGCGACAACACCTGGATCCAGGATAAGACCGGCCAGGACGGCGAGACCGACGACGGCTTCGGCGGCAAGAACTCCATCGTCAACGCGGACGACCGCTTCCCCAGGGTCGAGGTGAAGAAGGGCGACGGCGACGTCTTCGCCGACGGCGTCTCGCACGAGCAGGCCTCGAGCGAGGTCAACCACCTGGGCGGCGGGAAGGTGCAGTTCACCGCCCGCGCTCATGCCGGCGACGTCGAGAGCGTGGACTTCGTCCAGTTCACCGGCGCGCAGCCGAATATCACACCGATGCGCCGCGTGAACCGCGACAAGGTCTACGACTACTACCGCGCCGAGGTCACGCTGCCGGACGAGGCGTCCTACGCGTTCCGCTACCGCGATGGGAAGAAGGACTGGTACCTGACCAGCACCGGCCTCAAGCCCGCCGCCGACCAGGGCCGCTTCACCTGGGACGTCACGCGCTTCCCCGCGTTCGTGACGCCGGACTGGGTGAAGAACGGCGTCATCTACCAGATCTTCCCCGACCGCTTCCGCAACGGCAGCGCGGCGAACGACCCGGACTTCCACGAGTGGTACTACGACGGCAAGCACACGCCGCCCGCCGCGGGCAAGCTCAACACCGACTTCCAGGAGTACTACCACCTGATGAAGGACTGGAACGACTTCGCCGCGCTCACGCACAACCCCTACACGCAGGACGGGCGCGACTGGATGGCGTTCTACGGCGGCGACGTCGAAGGCGTGCGCCAGGGCCTCGACTACCTCGCGGACCTCGGGGTCACGGTGATCTACTTCAACCCGATCTTCGAGGCCAAGTCCACGCACAAGTACGACTGCGCGGACTACCGCAAGATCGACCCGCACTTCGGCACCAACGACGAGTTCATCGCGTTCGTGAAGGAGGCGCGGGCGAAGGGCATCCGCATCATCCTCGACATCGTCTACAACCACTCCGGCAACTCCAACTGGGCGTTCAGGGACGCCGCGGAGAAGGGCCAGCAGAGCCCGACCTGGTCGTGGTACGAGTTCAAGAAGTGGCCGCTGCCGTCGGGCTGGCCCAACGTGGACCACGTCTGGAAGCCGGCGGACTACTACAAGTGCTGGTGGGGTTTCGGCGACCTGCCCGACCTGAACTTCGACCTCTCGCGTTCCGACCCGGCCGAGAACGCGGTGAGGGACGTCGCGCAGGCCCAGCCCAACATCGCGCTCGTCAACTACCTGCTCGACACCACCGAGTACTGGCTCAAGACCGCCGACGTGGACGGCGTGCGGCTCGACGTGCCGAACGAGGTGCCGCCGTGGTTCTGGAAGCTCTTCAACCAGCGCGTGAAGAAGGTGAAGCCCGACGCCTACATCGTGGGCGAACTGTGGGGCAACGCCACCGACTGGGTGAAGCCCGGCGCCTTCGACGCGGTGATGAACTACGCGTTCTTCCGCGACCCGGTCGCGCGCTTCCTGGCGATGGGCCAGGGCACGGCCGCGGAGTTCGACGCCACGCTCGCCTCCGGGCGGCTCGCGTACCCGAGCCAGGCGGTCGAAGCGCAGATGAACCTCATCGACAGCCACGACACGGTGCGCTTCCTCACCCAGGTGGGCGGGAACGCGAATCGCCTCAAGCTCGCGGCGCTGTTCGCCATGACCTACGTGGGGGCGCCGCACATCTATTACGGCGACGAGGTCGGCATGGAGGGCGGCAAGGACCCGGACTGCCGCCGGCCGTTCCCGTGGGACTGGCAGAAGGACGCGAAGCGGGTCGCACTGCACGACTACTACAGGAAGCTGATCGCCGCGCGGAAGTCGAGCGCGGCGCTCCGCACCGGCGAGTTCCGCACGCTCTATGCGAGCGGGATGCTCTACGGCTACGTGAGGAGCGGCGGCGGCGAGGACTGGCTGGTGGCGCTGAACGCCGGACGGCAGGACGCCGAGATGCCGGTGGACCTCGCGGCGTGGGGCGGGAAGGTGCGCGCGCTCGACGTGCTCTCGGGCGAGGCCGCGACGTGGGCCGCGGGCGCGACGGTGAAGCTCCCGGCCGAGAGCGGGCGGGTCTTCAAGCTCACGAAGGCCGCCGGGGCGGCGGCGAAGTAGCGCCGGCCGTGGCGATGAACGCGCTCCTGCTGTACCCCGAGTTCCCGGACACCTTCTGGAGCTTCAAGCACGCGCTGAAGTTCATCCGCAAGAGAGCATCCCTGCCGCCGCTCGGGCTGCTGACCGTCGCCGCCATGCTGCCGAAGGAATGGGGCAAGCGGCTGGTGGACGAGAACGTCCGCCGGCTCACACCGGAGGACCTGACCTGGGCGGACGTGGTCTTCGTCAGCGCGATGATCGCTCAGCGGGAATCGGCGCGCTCGCTGGTCGCGCGGTGCCGTGCGGCGGGCAAGACGATCGTGGCGGGCGGACCGTTGTTCACGGCCGAGCCCGAGCAGTTCCCCGAGGTGGATCATCTCGTCCTGAACGAGGCCGAGGTCACGCTGCCTCCGTTCCTCCGCGACCTGCAGGAAGGCGGGGCGCGGCGCATGTACACGGCGCCCGGGCATCCGGACATCCGCCGCACGCCTGCGCCGCTGTGGGAGCTGGCGGACCTGCGGCGATACGCCTCGATGAGCATCCAGTTCTCGCGCGGCTGCCCGTACGACTGCGACTTCTGCAACGTCACCGCGCTGTTCGGTCATCACCCCCGCGCCAAGACGCCGGAGCAGGTGATCGCCGAGCTGGACGGTCTCGCCCGGCTGGGCTGGCGCGGCTCGGTGTTCTTCGTGGACGACAACCTCATCGGCAAGAAGCGGCTCCTCAAGGAGGGGCTGCTGCCCGCGTTGATCGCGTGGCAGCGGGGCAGGCGCGGCATCCGCTTCTACACCGAGGCGTCCATCAACCTCGCCGACGATGCGGAGCTGATGCGCTCGATGGTCGAGGCCGGGTTCGACACCGTGTTCATCGGCATCGAGACGCCCGACGAAGCCGGCCTCGCGGAATGCAGCAAGCATCACAACCGCGGCCGCGACCTGGTCGCCGACGTGCGGCGCATCCAGCGCGCGGGCCTGGAGGTGCAGGGCGGGTTCATCGTCGGGTTCGACAGTGACACGCCGGCGATCTTCCAGCGGCAGATGGATCTCATCCAGAGGAGCGGCATCGTCACCGCGATGGTCGGCCTGCTCAACGCACCGCGCGGTACCAGGCTCTACGAGCGGTTGGAGCGGGAGGGCCGGCTGCTCGGCGAGATGACGGGCGACAACGTGGACGGCACGACGAACTTCGTCCCGCGCATGAGCATGGAGACGCTGCGCGAAGGCTACCGGGACCTCCTGTCCCGTCTCTACGCGCCGGGCCCGTACTACCAGCGCATCCGCACGTTCCTGCGCGAGTATCGCGCGCCGAAGATGGCCCTCTCGTTCGACTGGCGGAACCTGCGGACGTTCGCGCTCTCGAGCATCCGGCTCGGGGTCTTTGGTCGCGAACGATTCCACTACTGGGGCCTGCTCCTCTGGACCTCCTTCCGCCGCCCC
>CAYHRW010000073.1:0-5984 GCA_964359105.1 uncultured bacterium | reverse complement strand
CGGGAGGCGACCCGTGGCGAGCGTCGGGCGGTCGTCCGCCCCCACGCGGACGCCGAAGCCCCACTCCCGGACGACCTCGAAGGCGTCCTCGTCGGTGACATCATCACCGACGAAGACCGCGAGCGTGCCCGGGGGGGCCTCGGAGACGAGCGACAGGACGGCCGTGCCCTTGTTCCGCCCGCTCAGGCGCAGTTCGACGCCCCCGTCGACGCGCTCGAGGCCGACGCCCCCGCCGGCCGCCACGGGCTGCCACAACGCCAGTGCCTCGTCCTCGAGCGCTCGCGCAGCAGTCTCCGCCATCCCGCGCGTATGGACCACGAGCCCGGTGCGCTTGCGCTCGAGCCGCGTGGCCAGCCCCTTCTCCCGAGCCGCCTGCTCGGCCTGATCGAGCATCACCATCTGTGCGCCGGAGACCGGATGCCGCACGACCGAACCATCCCGCAGGCGTATCTCCCACCCGTGCTCGCCGATGAAGGTGGCGGGAAAGGATTCGAGCAGGCGTTCCATCTCGTCCACCGGTCTGCCGGAGACGATCGCGACGGCTGTGTGGGGCTCCCCGGCGATCGCTTTCAGGACGTTCAGGGAGCGTGGCAGCGGCAGGGCGACGTCGCGGGTGACGCAGAATGGAGCCAGCGTCCCGTCGTAGTCCAGCATCAGGAGCCGGTGACGGGCGAGCGAAACCAGCCGCCAGAGCCGCCGGGGGATTCCCTCGAGCGGGTGCGGCGTCTCCCGGTTTCCCATGATCTCGAACATCGACTCTCCGGGGGGCTCCTATCGCGCCGGGCTCCCATCGGATCGCGCGCCAGCGCGCGCCGTCACGCTGGACCGGGGGCCGCGGCGTGGGCCGCGGGCCCGCGCGGCCGACCGTGCGACCGGTGCGGGCCGCCGAACCCTGGCGCCGATCTCGGCTTCAAAGGCCGTCGCCATGGCCACGAGCGCCCGGGTGACCGCCCGGGGTGCGAGCGGTCGAGGTGAATCCGGGACCAGCGCAGCCCGCACGGAGGTCACACCTGAGATGGCGCCGAACAGCATGCGGACGACTTCCACGCGGCGCATCGCGTCCGGCCTTCCGGCCGCGCCAGACACACCGAGCACATCGACCAGCCCCTGGAGGTAGTCGGCGAGCGTGGTGCGCAGCGGGCGCCACTCCGGACGGTTGAACTTCAGCATCCCCCGGACCTGATGGAACACCCTCATCAGGTCGGGATTCCTGGCGAAGAACTCCAGATGCCCCCGCACGATCCTCGCGATCAGGTCACGGCGCGTGCGTGCGCCCCTCGCGGCCACCCGAACGTGCTCGAGCATCTCGTCGAAGCCGGTCCTGACAACCGCCTGGATGAGCTCCTCCTTGTCGGAGAAGTAGCCGTAGAGCGTGCCCTTGGCGATTCCGGCCCGGTTCGCCAGGTCCTCGATGCGGGATTCGTAGAGCCCCTTCTCGCTGAACAGCTCCCGCCCCGCCACGAGCAACTCCCTGCGGGTGACGTGCTTGCGGTGCTCCCGTCTGCCGGTCGGTGGCGTCTCGAGCACTTCAGACCGCGTCATGTTCTAGCCTCCCACGATCCTCAGGATTGACCCGTCAGTCATCTTTCAATATCCTGCGCACGATTGTCAACAACGAAGGTGGGATTCGAACCGTCCGACAGCGGCGCGCCCCACATCGCCCTCGCGAAGGTGGGGCCCACGCTCTGGAGGCCCCATGGGCATCGCCGACCGCACGCGCTCCGCGCTCACCCGCGCCGCGATTCGAAGCCAGCAGCGCAACGAGGGGCCGCCCCGCACCACGCGGGCCGACCTCGTCGAGTGGGCGCAGGCTCATCTGCCCGACCGCAGACTGGTCGTGGTCTCGAACCGGGAGCCCTATTCGCACATCCACGACGGCGACCACACCCGCTGGGTCCGCAACGCCGGCGGGGTCACGGTGGCGCTCGACGCCGTCATGCAGGCCCTCGGCGGAGTGTGGGTGGCCCACGGCAGTGGCGATGCCGACCGGGAGTCCGTGGACGCCCGCGACCGGGTGGCGTGCCCTCCCGACCGGGCGCGCTACACGTTGCGGCGCCTGTGGCTCACGCGTGAGGACCACGCGCGTTACTACTCTGGGTTCGCGAACGGCGCGCTCTGGCCGCTGTGCCACGTGGTCTACGTGCGGCCACGGTTCCACCTCGCCGACTGGGAGTCCTACTGCGCGGTCAACCGGCGGTTCGCCAACGCGGTGATCGAAGAGGTCGAGGACCGGCCGGCGCTGGTCTTCATCCAGGACTACCACCTCGCGCTGGCCGCCCGCTTCATCAAGGAGCGGTGCCCGAATCTGCAGGTGGCGATGTTCTGGCATATCCCGTGGCCCAATCCCGAAGTCTTCCGGGTGCTGCCGTGGAAGCAGGAGATCCTCGAGGGCATGCTCGCGAACGACGTGCTGGGATTCCACATCCGCCGCCACGCCATGAACTTCCTGGACACGGTGGCAGAAACGCTCGAGGCACGCGTGGATCTCGAGCGACTCGCGGTCGAGCGTGGCGGGAAGCGCACGTGGGTCCACCCCTTCGCCATCAGCGTGGATGCCGACGAGATCGCGGCGTTGGCGGAGTCCGCGGAGACCCGGCGGGCCGAGAGCGGAATCCGCGAGCGGCTGGGCCTTCAGGACTGCAAGATCGGCCTGGGCGTGGACCGCCTCGACTACACCAAGGGCATCCCGGAGCGGTTCGAGGCGCTCGAGCGCCTGTTCGAGAAGCACCCGGAGTGGGTGGGGCGGTTCGCCTTCATCCAGATCGGCGTGCCCTCGCGCATCGAGCTGCGCGAGTACCGCAACGTGCAGATCCGCACCCGGCGCTGGACCGAGCGCATCAACCACCGCTACCCCCGGACGGGGGGACCGACGGTGCACCTCATCGAGGCCAACCTCGACTTCCGGGAGCTGGTCCCCTACTACCGCATGGCGGATCTGTGCGCCGTCACCTCGCTTCACGATGGGATGAACCTGGTCGCCAAGGAGTATCTGGCCGCTTCGCCCGACCTGGAGGGCGCCCTCGTGCTGTCACCGTTCACCGGGGCGGCGCGGGAGCTCGAGCGCGCCTGGATCGCCTCGCCGTACGACCGGGAGGGACTTGCCGACGCCTACCACGCCGCCCTCTCGGCGCCTCCCGAGGCGCGCCACGAACGCATGGCGGCGCTGCGCGAGACTGTCCTGCGCCGCAACATCTTCGACTGGACGCTCGACGTTCTCGACACCATCGTCGGGCTCAACCTGAGGACCCCCACGCAAGAGCCCCCGGCAGCCGGTTCCGCCGTCGAGGGCGGATCGCCGTCCGGGCCGCCCCCGGGCGGACCCAGGAGGTGATGTCATGATGATCCTGCTCGTCCTGCAACTGGAACCATGGTCGGACATCCTCGCACGTCTGAACGACCTCGGGCGCAGCGCCGAGCGTGGGACGCTCGGCCTCCTGGCGGCCGTCGCCGTCATGCTGCTGGGGTGGGGCGTCGCAGTCCTCGCCTCGCGCCTGGTGCGCGGTCTGCTGCACGCGCTCAAGTTCGACGAGGGCGTCCGCGGACTGATCGGCGCTCGCGCCACCGCCCGCCATGAACCCGCGGGCGTGGCGGCGTGGGCGATCTACTGGCTCGTGATCGCCCTGGCCGCCCTGCTCGGCCTGGACATGTTGGGGTTCAACCTCGGCGCCTCGGTGGGAGCGCGTCTCGCCGAAGTCGTCCCACGAATCGTGACCTCCGCGGTCCTCTTCGCCGTCGGCGCGCTGATCGCCATGCTGCTAGGAGGCATCACCCGCCGCTTCCTCGAGACCGCCGGCATCCGGACCGCCAGACTGATGGGGCAGGTGGTCTCCGCGATGCTCACGGGCTTCGCCGCCCTGCTGGCGCTCGAGCAGTTGGGCTTCGCGGCGCAGTTCGTCATGGCTCTGGGCGTCGTCGCAGTGGCCGCCGCAGGGCTCGGCCTCGCGTTGGCCTTCGGGCTGGGGTGCCGCGATCTCGCACGGGATTTCGTGGTCGAGTACCTGCGGTCCCTCGATGAGGAGGAACCCAGGAGACCCGACTGATGGAGCCCTCTGCGGCGTTCGAGCTCAAGGCCGTGGTGCACCTGATCCGGCCCTGGGGAGCACCGGCGCGCCGCCTCGATGAGCTGCGTGACGGGATCGCGTCGGGACCCGTCGAAGTGCTCTTCAACCACACCGTGCAGTACCAGCTGCGTCATCCGGGCGCCGACGAGCTGCCGCCGGACGATCTCAGCGCCTGGATCGCCGGCGTGCTCCAGGACCGCGAGACCGCCGAGCGGCTCTCCTACGCGGTGCAGACTCGCAGCGCCTCGGCCTCATCGGTGAGGGCAGGACTGCTCGAAGTCCTGGACGCCCTTCCCCCCCATCGGCAGGCCTCCCGGGACGCGCCTGATGAGGGTGCGTTCCTCTTCCTGTCCGCGACCTCGGTCGTCGTCTCGACGGGCATCGCCGTTCGCGACGGTCACGAGCTGGCGGAGGCCCTGGCGGGGACCGACTCCTCGGTGTGGTTCTACCATCTCGTCCAGGAGCCGTGGTTCCTGGAAGGCCGCACACCGCTCCTCGACTGGCTCGCGACGGTCGGAGAGCACCGCCTCGCGGAACGACTGCGCGATGCGGCCGGCGCGGGCCTGCCGATCGAGCGGGCGCGCGCGCGACTCCTGCGGTACTGGCGGCGGAGCCGCATCGCGAGGCATGTTGCCGACGCCACCGCATCGCCCGAGGACGTCCGCCGCGAGGCCGGACGCCACGTCATCGCGCGCTTCGTGCGCCGGGTCACGCGCTCCGACCCATCATCATGACGCTGGTCAATGTTCGCACCGACGGCGTGCCGCTCGCCGATGGCTATCGAGCCATCATCGGTGACGGCCCGATGCGCGCCCTGGAGTCCCTGGCCCGGAGCCTCCGCGGACACCGCATCGCCATGGTCAACTCCACGGCCACCGGAGGCGGCGTGGCCGAGATCCTGCACCGCCTCGTGCGTCTGCTGAACGAGCTGGGAGTCCCGACCACGTGGGAGGTGATGCCCGGGGACGCACGCTTCTACGGCATCACGAAGACCATGCACAACGCCCTGCACGGCGGGCCGGGCGTCCTGACCCGGGAGGACCGCGACTACTACCTCGAGATGAACCGGCGGGCCGCGGAGACTCTGGCCCTTGACGCCGACCTCGTGCTCGTCCACGACCCCCAGCCCGCCGCGCTGGCCGGATGGCGCCGGCGCCCGGGCCAGCGCTGGGTGTGGCGCTGCCACATCGATCTCTCGAGGGCAAACCCCGACGTCCTGGACTTCGTCGTGACCGGGCTCGCGCACTATGACGCGGCCGTCTTCTCCCACGTGACGTTCGTCCCGCCCCTGCCCACGCCGGGCTACCTCGCGCCGCCCTCCATCGATCCGTTGTCGGAGAAGAACCGCGAAATGGAGGAGCAGGAAGCGGACGCCCTCCTGGAACCGCTCGGCCTGCCGCGAGACACGCCGCTGGTGACGCAGGTCTCGCGCTTCGACCGCCTCAAGGATCCGCTCGGGGTCATCGAGGCGTTCGTGCTGGCGCGCCGGCAGGAGAAGGCCCACCTCGTGCTCGCGGGCGGCGGCGCCGAGGACGATCCCGAGGGTGAGACCGTGCTGGCGGAGATCCGGGAGAGGGCAGGCACGCGCAGGGACATCTCGATCCTCGCACTGCCGCCCGACGCACACCGTCTCATCAACGCACTCCAGAGGCGCTCGGCCGTCGTGCTGCAGAAGTCGCTGCGCGAGGGATTCGCGTTGACCGTCTCGGAGGCGCTGTGGAAGCGCCGCGCGGTGGTGGCGAGCGCCGTGGGAGGGATCCCGCTGCAGGTGATCCACGAGCGCACCGGCATGCTGGTCCGCTCGATCGAGGGCTGCGCCTTCCAGATCACCCGGCTGCTGAGGGATCCGCCGCTCCGCCGGAAGCTGGGCGGCGAAGGAAGGGAGCACGTGCGGGACAACTTCCTCCACCCCCGCGAAGCCCG
>CAYHRW010000072.1:0-11421 GCA_964359105.1 uncultured bacterium | reverse complement strand
CGACAGCACCTCGACCCGCACCGGGAAGTCGGCGAGCCGCTCGCGGAAGGTGAGCAGGTGCTGCTGGGCGAGGATGGTGGTGGGCACCAGCACCGCGACCTGCCGGGCTTCCTGCACCGCCTTGAACGCGGCCCGGATCGCCACCTCGGTCTTGCCGTAGCCGACGTCGCCGCAGATCAGGCGGTCCATCGGCCGCTCGGACTCCATGTCCTGCTTGACCTCGACGATGGCGTTGAGCTGGTCGGGCGTCTCCTCGTAGGGGAACGAGGCCTCGAGTTCGCGCTGCCACACCGCGTCGGGCTTGAACGCGTGCCCGGTGAGCGCGCGGCGCGCGGCGTAGGCCTTGATCAGGTCCTCGGCCATGTCCTGGATGGCGCGCTGCGCGCGCGCCCGGGTCTTCTGCCACGCCCCCGAGCCCAGGCGGTGGATCGAAGGCCGCGCGCCCTCGCCGGCGGCGTAGCGCGACACCAGCGCCAACTGCTGGACCGGCACGAACAGGCGGTCGCTCTCGGCGTAGGAGATCTCGACGCAGTCGGTCTCCTGCCCGTTCAGCGTGAGCCGCTTCATCCCGCGGTAGACGCCGATACCGTGGTCCTCGTGCACCACGTAGTCGCCGACCTTCAAGGCCGAGAGCTCGGCGAGCGAGAGCCCGCCGGTCTTCTTCAGGCGCCGGCGCCGGCGGCGGTAGCGCGCGAACACCTCGTGGTCGGTGAGCACCGCGAGCCCCGCGGCCTTGAGCGTGAAGCCCGCGGAGACCAGCCCCACGCCGAGCGTGGCGCCGGTGTCGCCCAGCAGCTCCAGCAGGCGCGCGCGCTGGCCCGGGTTGTCGCACAGGATGACGGCGTGGATGCCGTTCGCACCCAGCTCGGCGAGGTGCGCCCTGAGGCGTTCGATCGAGCGTTGCATCGGCTCGGCGGGTGAGCAGTCCACGACCAGCGTGCGGGCGTAGCGTGTCGCGTCGGTCGCCTCGACCACCGGACCCATCCAGTCCGCGCCCGGGCGCGCGGAGACCAGCGTGTCGAAGGAGTCGCAGGGCAGGAACAACGACTCCGGAGGCGAGATGAAGGGATAGTGCGCGCGCGCTTCCTCGAAGCGGCGCGCGATCAGACCGCCCAGTTCCTCCGCGCGCTTGCGCAGGCGGCCGGGGTCGTCGAGCACCAGGAGGCAATCGTCCGGCAGATAGTCGAGCAGCGAGCCCATCCCCGGGTCGTAGTGCCCGGCGAAGCGCTCCATGCCGTCGTGGAACAGGAACCCTCCGCCGGCCTTTTCGTCGCCGGCCGCGCGCAGGCGCTCGGCCACCGCGGTGGCCTCGTGGGGCTCGATCACCACCTCGTAGCGCGGCAGCACCGTGGCCGTGGCAAGCTGCTCGAGCGAGCGCTGGGTGGCGGCATCGAAGCGGCGCAGCGACACCAGCGTGTCGGCGTCGAACTCGAGCCGCAGCGGATCGGCGAGCCCCGCGGCGTAGATGTCGAGGATGCCGCCGCGGCGCGCGAAGTGGCCGACCGACTCGACTTCGGGGAGGCGCTCATAGCCCATGAAGACCAGGCGCTCCATGAGTGCCGTCGGGTCGTAGTCGTGGCCGACCTTGAGCTCGAGGATGGCGCGGCGCAGCCGCTCGGGCTTCGGCAGCTTCTGCAAGAGCCCGCGCACCGTCGCGAGCACCACGCCCGACCCGGCTTCGCCGGGTGCCCGGCCGCGCGCGAGCCGGCCCAGGGTCTCGAGCCGCTGCGCCGTGATGCCGGGATGCGGCGACGAGGGATCGTAGGGCAGCGTGTCGGGCTCGGGGAAGGCGAGCGTCGCGCCGGGGCCGCGGAAGTACTCGAGGTCGTCGCGCGATTCCTCGAACGCGTCGCCGTGCGCCACCAGGTAGAGCATGGTGCGGCCGGTCGCGCGCTGGAGCCACGAGGCGAGGTAGCCGCGCGCCGAGCCGGTGAGCCCGCGGACCGCGACTCGGCCCGCGCCCTCGAGCGCCGCGCGGCGCAGCTCGAGCGCTTCGGGGATGCGCTCGGGGTAGCCCGCGATGCGCTCCGCCAGCTCGTCCTTGAGGAACGTCTCGGCGGGCGGCGCGGACGCCGGCGCTTCCTTCACCTTCACGATGTCCCCTCTGCTCCCGACCCATGCCGAAAACCCGCCGCGGGATCCTCCCGGGCGGTCTCGTCTCGCACCTCATGATGACGCCCCACCGCTGAGTGAGGCGTGGGGAGCGTAGCAGGGGGGCGGAGGCGTCTCAAGGAATGGCCGCCACGAGCCCTCGACCGGCCGGGCGTCGCGATGCGCTGGACTCGAGTCGCCGCGCGTCGCGCCGCAGGAAGGACACGCGCTGGAGCCCGGCGGCCTCCACGCCCGAAAGCAGGCGCGCGGCGCCGGTCAGGGCGGGCCCCCCCCCCCCGCCGCGGCCACCTCGAGCATTCGCATGGTGGGAAGAAGCTACCCCACGGGGGGCGCCCCGGCTACGGCCGATTTTGCGGGTCGGCCGGCCCACCTGCGGCACGAAGGATGTCACCGCCCGGCCAGGGCCCTCACGAGCGGATCATGGTGAGCACCATCTTGAACCGCTCGGCCGCGCGCACCGCGTGGGGCCGGTTCGCGGGCAGGAGCAGCATCTCGCCCGCCGCGACCGCGTAGGGCCGGCCGTCAATCGTGATCTCCGCGCGGCCGTCGAGCACCTGGACCAGCGCGTCGAACGGCGCGCTGTGCTCGCTCAGCGCCTGGCCGCGGTCGAAGGCGAACACCGTGACGGTGCCGGCGGGCTTCTTCACCACCGTGCGGCTCACCACCGAGTCCTCCTGGTAGGCCACCAGGTCGGCCATCACGGCGACCTGCGGGGCGCTCTCCCCGGGCGCCGGTCTCCCGTTCGCGGTCATGCGTGGTCCTCCGATGTGGCGGTGCGTGCGCCCGCCGCCTTCTCGTCCGCTCTCATGATGGTCCCTCCGGGGTCAGGGGTCGCGCGCCCGCCGGCGCGGGGGCCCCGCTCGCGCGCTGCACGAAGAACACCCCGGCCAGCACCAGCAGCCCGCCGGCGACGGTGGCCGGCCGCACCTCCTCGCCGAGCAGCGCCACCGCGGCCGCGAGCGTCACCAGCGGCTCGAGGTAGAGGAACGCGGCCACGCGCGAAGCCTCGATCTTCTCGAGCGCGCCGTACCAGAACAGGTACCCGAGCCCCGAGCAGCCGATCCCCAGGAACAGGAGCGCACCCCAGCCGGCCGGCGAGAGCGCAGCATACGCCCGCCATCCTTCGGCGGCGATGAACAGCGGCAGCAGCATGAGCCAGCCCGCGAGCATGGCGCCGGCAGTCGCGCGCAGGCTCCCGAGCGCGCGGATGGTGCGGTGACCGAGCGTGGTGTAGATCGCCCAGTTCACGGTGCTGGCGAGGATGAGGAGGTCGCCGCGCGTCGCCGGCAGCGCGAAGAGTCCGGGCTCGATCCTCCCGCGCGTCACCACCAGCACCGCGCCTGCGAAGCCGAGCGCGAGGCCGGCGACCTTCGCCACCCCGAAGCGCTCGCGCAGGAACAGCGCCGCCAGCACCGCCGACCAGATCGGGATCAGGCCGATGAGCCAGCCGGTGCGCACCGCGGTGGTGAGCGTGAGCCCGTAAGCCTGGAGCAACTGGTGGACGAACACGCCCACGAAGCCCATGAGCGCGAGCGCGCCCCATCGCCCGCGCGGCGGCAGCAGCGGCTGGCCGCGCAGCGCGAGCAGCCCGTGCAGGAGCGCCGCGCCGAGAGCGAAGCGCGCGACGATGAGCGTGACCGGCGGGATCTCGCGCAGCACCGCGCGCGTCGCGACGAAAGAGAGCCCCCAGAGGACGATGGCGAGGAACGCCCCGAGGCGCGGCGGCATGGTGGCGCGCTATGCGGTCCGGGGCGGCGGACCCGGACCCGAATCCATCGGGCGCCCCGACCCGCGCACCGCGCGGGTGCCCCGGCGCGTCGCGCGGGTGCCCCCGTGCTCCGCGCGCCCCGCCATGCCGTGGCGCGCGACCACGGTCTCGGCCACCAGCAGCAGCAGCGCCAGCATCACGAACCACGACCACAGCTCGCGGCCGTAACGCGCCTCGCGCACGCGGCGCGCGAGGCCGGCGCCCGCGTGCACCACCTGCGCGCGGCCGGGCGGGAACGCGCGCAGCAGCGCGGCCTCGCTCGCGGGCACGAGGTCCGACTCGCGCGGGTCGGGGTTGACGGCGAAGGTGCTGCGCACCGCGGCGCCCTGGATCACGCGGTAGAGCCCGGGCCGCTCGATCGGCGCCGAGACGAGCCGCGCGGCGCCCGCGGCGGCGACCAGCTCGCAGGGAACCGCGCGCCCGTCCTCGCCCTCGATGCGCCACATGCCGGTCGCGGCCGGCGCGCTGTAGCGCTCGCCGGGTGCGAGCGTCGCGGCCGCGGTGCCGCGCCCCAGCACCTTGACGGCCTGGTGCAGGAGCGGCAGGAACGCGCCGCTCACCGGGAAGTCCGACGACCGCGCATCGCGGGGGGGGGCTAACACCCGCGGGGGCGCGCCCTCGACCTGCGGGGGGGGGGCGGGGTCTATGGCTTGCAGCGCGCGCGCGCCGGCGGCGGGCGTGAACGCGCGGATCGTCTGGAAGCGCGCGGCCGAGAGCGGCTCGCCGGGGCGCGCCGGGAAGCCGGCGAGCACCGCGTGCCCGGCCAGCGCGCGCATGAGCCGCCACGCCGCGCCGGGCGCGGCCTGCGGGGTACCCGCGCCCGCGGGTCCGTCGCCGAGCGTGCCGGCGCCGATCTCGCGCAGCAGCGAACCGTTCCAGAACGCGGCGTCTGCGCGCGGGCCGAGCACGATGAACAGTCCGCCGCCCGCGCGGTGGAAGTCGAGCACCGCCTGAAGCTCGGCGGGACCGAGGCGCTCGAGGTCGTCGAGCACCACCACGTCGGCTTCGCCCAGATGCGACGGCAGCGTGGCCGCGTCGACGGTCTCGACGGCGAGTCCGGAGGCCGGCGCGCCGGCCTCGAGCGCCAGCCGCAGCGGCGAGGGCTGGCCGTCCTCGCGCAGCACCACGCGCAGCGTGCCGGCGCGCCCGGCGGCGAACACGCGGCGGTTGTCGAGCGGCAGCGCGTCGTCGGGCAGCGACACCACGCCGCCGTGCTCGGGGAGCCGGGCGAGCGGCAGCAGCGCCGAGGCCTCGCCACGCGCCGGCAGGTTCAGGAACCCGCGCGCCAGTTCCGCGCCCGAGGTCGCGTCGCGCACCGCGACCGCGAGGTCGCCGGGCGGCGCCCCGAACGACGCGCCGGTCACCGAGAGCGCGACGCCGTTCCCGGTCGGGGCGAGCACGGCGTCGGTGAGCGCGGCGTTCGCGCCACTCAGCGGTGCGAGCGGCACCAGGTAGGCGCGTGCCTGCGACCACGGCCCCGGCGGCGCCATCGGCGCGCCGCCCGCGAAGCCCGCGGCCTGGAAGTCGGAGACCCAGAACAGCTCGCGGTTGAGCGCGTGCGATTGCGCGAGCGCGCGCGCCGCGAACTCGAGCGCCGCGCGGTGGTCGGTGGTCAGCGCGGTCGCGGCGAGCGCCTGCGTGGCCGCGCGCAGCCGGCCGAGGTCGCTGCTCGCGCGCGGCGTCACCGGGCGGGGCGCGCGGTCGTAGGGCACCAGCAGCAGCTCGTCCGCGGGCCCGAGCGTGGTGAGCAGGTCCTCGACGGTGCGGCGCGCCTGCGCCTCCAGCGTCCCGGACCCACCTTCGGTGGGTGCCCGTCCGGCCGCGCCCATGCTGCCGCTCTGGTCCACCAGCACCACCACGCTGGTCGCTGCTCCGCTCTTCACGCCCGCCGTGCCGCGCACCGCGGGCCTCGCCATGGCGAGCGCGATCGCGGCCACCGCGAGCGTCCGGAGCAGGAGCAGCAGCCACTGCTTGAGCCTGAGCCGGCGGATCTCGCTCTGGTTCACCTCGGAGAGGAACTGGAGCGACGGGAACGGCACCTCGCGCGGGCGGCGGCGCGTGAACAGGTGGATGATGACCGGGATCGCCGCGGCCGCGAGGCCGAACAGGAAGAGCGGGTTGAGGAAGCTCACCGCGGGTGGTCCACGAAGCCGTGAAGCGAGTCATCCCACAGCTCGATGCGGGTCACGGGGTGGATCTCCCAGCCGGTCACGCGCGAGCCGTGGATGAGCGAGTACTGGCTCGGCCTCACGTCGTGCTGGAAGTCGTAGAGCAGCCACCCGGTCACCCGCACGCGCCGCGGGCCCGCCTCCCAGGCCGTGGCGCCGCCGTGGTTGGGCCGGAATGCGGCGAGCAGGCTCTCGTAGCTCCACGCGCGCGAGCCGCGCCGCCACGGCATGGCGATCTCGGCGGTGACGTAGGCCGTGTCCGGCCCGCCCGGCGCGCGCGGCGTGACCACGATCTCCAGGTGCGTGTCGCCGTCGCTGGCGCGCAGCATGCGCTGCACGTAGCCCTCGAGCGAGACCCCGCGGCGCTCGAGCGCGGCGACCTCGGCCATCGGGGCGTCGTGCGGCAGCGCGTGGAAGTCGGCGAGCGTGAACGGCATGACCGCGGTCGGGGCGTCGCGGCGCTCCTTCATCGCGCGCAGGTGGCGCCCGGCGGGCGAGGCGAGCGGACCGCGCCCCACCAGCAGCAGGTAGGCCGCCAGCGCCGCGATCCCGAGCAGCAGCGCCAGCCCCGCGACGAGGCGCAGGATCACAGCAGCCTCGCCCGCTTCTCGAGGTAGGCGAGCAGCGCGCGGTCGAACGGCGTGCGGGTGTCGAGCGGCACGTAATCAATGCGGTTCTCGCGGCACTGGCGGCGGTACTGCCCGGTCCACGCGGCGAGGCGCTCGCGGTAGCGGCGCGCGATCTCCCACGGCTCGGTGGTGAGCCGCTCGCCGCTCTCCATGTCCACGAAGGTGGCGGTGTCGGTGTAGGGGAACTCGATCTCGTCGGGATCGAGGATGTGGAACACCACCACCTCGTGGTGGCGGTGGCGGAAGTGCTGGAGGCCCGAGAGCACCTCGGAAGGCCGGTCCATCAGGTCCGAGCACAGGATGACCAGCCCGCGCCGCTTGATGCGCTCGGCCAGCTCGTGGAGCGCCGGGCCGAGCCGCGTGCGGCCCTTCGGCTCCGCCTCGGTGAGCGCGCGCAGCAGCACGTCGAGGTGCGAGCGCACCGCGCGCGCCGGCACGTAGCGCAGCGGGCGCTCGGCGAACAGCAGCGCGCCGACCGCGTCCTGCTGGTGGAGCATCAGGTAGGCGAGCGATGCGGCCAGCGACTGCGCGTAGGCCAGCTTGCTCAGCGAGGCGCGCGCCGACTTGAACCCCATCGAGCCCGAGAGGTCGAGCAGCAGGTGGCAGCGCAGGTTGGTCTCCTCGGTGTACTGCTTGACCAGGTAGCGGTCGCTGCGCGCCCACACCTTCCAGTCCAGGTTCTTAAGCGGGTCGCCGGGCATGTAGGGCCGGTGCTCGGCGAACTCGACGCTGAAGCCGTGGAACGGCGAGCGGTGCATGCCGGCGATGAAGCCCTCGACCACCAGCCGCGCGCGCACGTCGAGGTGCGCGAGCCGCGCCACCACCGCGGGGTCGAGCATGCTGCGCCCGGCGGGGCCGGGCCGCACGCCGGCCAGCCCGCGGTCGGGCTGCGCGCCGGAGGCGGCGCGCGGGGCGGCCTGGCCGAAGTCCTCGGGCATGATGGGGTGCTCTCCTTCCTGGTAGGGCGGTTCGCTGCGGCGGAGCGGCGTCCAGTCTAGCTCAGCGCCGCGCGCCGCGCGCGCCGCGCGTCAGTCGCGCCACGCGTCAGTCGCGCCACGCGTCAGTCGCGCCACGCCGTGACCACCATCACCACCGAGTCGTCGGTGAGCGGCTCGCCGTCGAAGTCGCCGGCCAGCGACCAGCGCGCGAAGCCGGCGAGCCGGAGCAGCAGCTCCATCTCGGCGCGGTGCACCCAGCGCAGCGTGGTCTCGAAGCGGTGGCGCGCGCCCACCGCGCCCGCGGCGTCCAGCTCGCGGATCTCGATCAGCGAATGCTGGGTCTGCGCCACCGGGTCCTGGGTGGGCGTGTCCCACAGCTGCACCGGCAGCCCGGTCTCGGGATGCGGCACCTCGAGCTCGAGCACCGGCACGCCGTCGTCGTCCGCGAGCATCCCGACGTTCGGGTACATCACGTCGAACACCAGCTGGCCGCCGGGGAGCAGGTGCTCGCGGCAGCAGGAGAGCGTCGCGATCTGGTCCTCGGGCGTCAGGTTGTGGACGAACGCGTTGAACGGGATGGTGACGAGCGCGAAACGGCGCGGCAGGGCGAAGCGCCGCATGTCGCCGGGCGCGGGGGGGGCCTCCAGCCGGCGCTCGGCCGCGTTGCGCGCCAGGCGCTCGAGCATGGCGGGCGCCAGCTCGATCCCCTCGATGTCCACGCCGGCCTCGAGCGTGGGGAGCAGCACGCGACCGGTGCCGCAGCCCAGCTCGAGCGCCGGACCGTCCCCGGCGCGGGCGCGCTCCACGTAGAACGCGATGTCCTCCGCGTAGGTCCCGAGCGCCAGGTCGTAGAGGTCGCCCGAGACGTACGGCGAGGGGAGCGCGCCGCTCACGTCAGTCCTTCCACGCGGTCCACAGCAGCGCGCCGCTGGCGTCGGGGCGGTCCTTGCGGGCGAAGCCCTCGCGCGCGCCGGTGCGGCCCTCGGCCTCCCAGCGCTGGAAGCCGGCGGCCGCGAGCAGCAGCTCCATCTCGGCCTTCCACACCCAGCGCAGGTCCCACTCCATGGCGTGCGTGGCGGTGACGCGGCCGGCGTCGTCCGCGATCTCCACGCGGCGCCGCACGTGCATCCGCTGCTCGACCGCGTCGCTGGTGACAGCGTCGAGGACGCGCACGCGCCCCTCGCCCGCGGGATGCCGGTGCTCGAGCACCACGCGCGGCGTGCCGTCGTGCTCGCGCAGGCGCGCGGGATCGGGGAAGAACACGTCGAACACCAGCGCGCCGCCGCCCTCGAGGTGCTCGCGGCAGCACCGCAGGGTGGCGAGCTGATCGGCCTGCGTGAGGTTGTGGAGGAAGGTGTTGAACGGGATGGTGACCAGGTCGTAGCGGCGCGGCAGCGTGAAGTCGCGCATGTCGGCGTGCACCAGCCGTGCCTTGAGCCCGAGCGCGTCGAGCTTGCGGCGCGCGTCGTCGAGCATGGCGAGATCGTAGTCGAGCCCGTCGAGGTCCACGCCGGCCGCGCGCGTCGGCACCAGCACGCGGCCGTTGCCGCAGGCCACCTCGAGCACCGGACCCTGCGACGCGCGGGCGCGCTCCGCGTAGAACGCGACGTCCGCGGTCTGCGCGGCCCACATCAGGTCGTAGAGGTCCGGCGGCGCGAAGTAGGGGCGCGGCGCCAGGGCCGGGTCACGCTCGGGCATGGCGGCCTTTCCAGAGCCAGTACACCGGGAACCCAAGCGCGGCGATGATGACGCCGGCGGCGGCCTTCCAGCCAGAGGAGCTGAGGTCGCTCGCGATGATCCCGACGGTGGCGAGGACGAAGATCCACGCGGTGAGCGGGAAGAGCGGCGAGCGGTACCCGGGCGCCGGCATGGTGCCCGCGCGCTCGCGGCGGCGCTGGACGAACAGCGCCGCGATCGTCAGCCCGTAGAACAGCCACGAGGTCGTGACGAACCACCCGGAGATCTCGTCGAAGGTGCCCGAGGCCAGCCAGGCGCAGGAGAGCAGCGCCTGCGCCCACAGCGCGCGGTCGGGCGTGCGGCGCGTCTCGTGAACGTGGGCGAACGGCCGCCACAACAGTCCGTCCGCCGCCATCGCGAGCGTCACCCGCGGCCCGGTGAGGATGGCGCCGTTGATGGTGCCGAAGGTCGAGACCGCGACCAGCACGGCGAGCGCACGGCTCCCCCAGTCACCGAGGACGCGGCGGATGGTCTCGGAGCCCACCGCCTCGTAGGTGCCGACCTCGTCGGGCGTCAGCACGTGGAAGTAGGCGAGGTTGGTGAGCACGTAGACCGCGATCACCAGGACCGTGCCCCACACGATCGCGAACGGCAGCGTGCGCCGGGGCTCGATCACCTCGCCCGCCACGTAAGTGGAGTCGGTCCACCCGTCGTAGGCGAACAGCACCGGGATCATGGCCACGACCAGCGCGAGCAGCAGGGGCTTGGCCGCGTGCGCGGCCGGCGCGGCCTGTCCCGCGGGCGCCCCGGCGTGCGGCAGTGCGAACGCGACGGCGCACAGCCCGAGGATGCCGATCACCTTCGCGGTGGTGAACAGCGACTGCGTGCGCGCCCCTTCCTTCACACCGAGCACGTTGATGAAGGTCAGCAGCAGGACCGCGGCCACGCCCACCGGGAGCCGTGCGCCCGGCGGCAGCCCCACCGCGTCGCAGAAGTAGAGGGCGAACACGCTGGTGATCGCGGCGATCACGGTGGGCTTGATGACCCACAGGTTGGACCAGCCGAACGCGAACGCCGGCGCGCGGCCGAAGCCTTCGCGGAGGAACACGTAGAGCCCGCCGGTCTTCGGATGCGCGACCGCCAGCTCCGCCAGCACCAGCGAACCGCAGATCGAGAGGACGCCGCCGATCACCCAGGTCAGCAGCACCAGCGGCACGGTGTGGATCTCCTGCGCCACCGAGTGCGGCGAGCGGAAGATCCCCGAGCCGATGATGTTGCCGACGGTGATGGCGGTGGCGGCGTAGAGCCCGATCTGCCGCTTGAGCTCGATCTCGTGGCGGGAAGGCACGGCGGTGGTCTGTGCCATGGCAGGATCCCTCGCTGTCGTGCTGGCCCGTGTCCGCGCTCGCTCGCTGCCGGGATGCGCCCGCTGCGGGGCATGCCCGCGGTCGGGCGGCTACTCCGACGGGACCGTCTTCAGCAGCTCCTCGATGATGCGCTCGGGCTTCACGCCCTCGGCCTCGGCGGTGAAGTTCGTGACGATGCGGTGGCGCAGCACGGCGGGCGCCACCGCCTTCACGTCCTCGATGCCCGGCGCATAGCGGCCGAGCAGCACGGCGCGGGTCTTGGCGCCGAGCACCAGGTACTGCGAGGCGCGCGGGCCCGCGCCCCCCGACACCCACTGGCGCACGAACTCGGGCGCCTCGGACGCGGCGGACCCGGAAGCGCCTCCGGCGCCGGCGGCGACCCCTCCGCGCGTGGCGCGCGCGAGGCGCACGGCGTAGCGCACCACGTGGTCGGCCACCGGCACGCGGCGGATGAGTTTCTGCAGCTCGAGGATGTCGGCCCCGGTGAGCACGCGATCGAGCTGCGCCTCGTAGGCCGAGGTGGTGGTGGCGACGATCTTCTCCTCCTCGGCCTGCGACGGGTAGTCCACGTGCACGTTGAACATGAAGCGGTCGAGCTGCGCCTCGGGCAGCGGGTAGGTGCCTTCGAGCTCGATCGGGTTCTGCGTCGCCAGCACGAAGAACGGCAGCGCCAGCGGGAAGGTCTGGCCGCTCGCCGTGACCTCCTTCTCCTGCATCGCCTGGAGCAGCGCCGCCTGCGTCTTGGGCGGCGTGCGGTTGATC
>CAYHRW010000071.1:6542-11458 GCA_964359105.1 uncultured bacterium | reverse complement strand
GCAGTCGAGCGCAGGACGCTGATCGCCGCCTTCGGCGGCTGGTCGGTGGACGCCTTCGACTTCATGATCTACTCGTTCGCCATCCCCGCGCTCATCGCAGCCTGGGGTATGTCCCGGGCCGAAGCGGGGCTGATCGCGACCTCGACCCTGCTGTTCTCCGCGGCCGGAGGCTGGATCGCCGGAGCGCTCTCGGACCGCGTCGGCCGGGTGCGGATGCTGCAGGTCACCATCGGCTGGTTCGCGTGCTTCACGTTCCTCTCGGGTTTCTCCCATTCGTTCGGAGAGCTGCTCGCGCTGCGCAGCCTGCAGGGCCTGGGGTTCGGCGGGGAGTGGGCGGTCGGCGCGGCGCTGGTCAGCGAGATGATCCGGCCGCAGCACCGCGGCAAGGCGGTCGGCACGGTCCAGAGCGGCTGGGCGCTGGGCTGGGGCGCAGCGGCGATCCTCTATGCTGTCACCTTCTCCGTCCTGCCCGCCGACCTCGCGTGGCGCGCGCTGTTCTGGACCGGGATCCTGCCGGCGCTGCTCATCCTCTACGTGCGCCGGCACGTCCCGGAGCCCGCGGCGTCCGCGGCCGCCCGCGCGGATGCGGGCCGGGCCCGGCGCCCGCTGGGGATCTTCGCGCCATCGCTCCTGCGCACGACGCTGCTCGCGAGCCTGATGGCCACCGGCATGCAGGGCGGCTACTACGCGGTCACGACCTGGCTGCCGACCTACCTCAAGACGGTGCGTGGGTTGTCGGTCCTCGACACCGGCGGGTACCTGGTGGTGATCGTCGCCGGCTCGTTTGCCGGCTACCTCACGGCCGCGTGGCTCTCGGACCGGCTGGGGCGCCGCGCCTGCTTCGCCCTGTTCGCCGTCGGTTCCCTGCTCGTCGCGGTGACGTACACGCTGGTTCCCATCGGCGACGCCGCGATGCTCTTCCTCGGCTTCCCCCTGGGCTTCTTCGTGTCGGGGAACTTCAGCGGCGTGGGCGCGTTCTTCGCCGAGCTGTTCCCGGGCCCCGTGCGCGGCTCGGGCATGGGGTTCGCCTACAGCTTCGGCCGCGGCGTCGGCGCGCTGTTCCCGGCGCTGGTCGGGTTCCTGAGCGCGCGGCTCTCGCTCGGCACGGCGATCGGCAGCTTCGCCGGCATCGCCTACCTGCTGGTGCTGGCCGCGGTGATCGCGCTGCCCGAGACGCGGGGCCGCACGCTCGTGGCCGGGGACTGACGCCGCCCCGGCGTGCTGGCGTACAATGCGCCGTCCTTCGTTGCCAGGCGGCTCGCACCATCCGTTCGCGCGGCGAGCGTGGCGGAAACCAAAGAGGGAGGCCGTACCGATGCGCCAGTGGCTCGTTCTCGCCGTGCCGGTCCTCATCGCGTTCCCGGCTGCCGCCGAGCAGCAGGCGGCACGCCCGGAGGACTCCAACCCGTTCTTCACCGAGTGGAGCACCCCCTTCGCCGTCCCGCCCTTCGACCAGATCCGGGTCGAGCACTTCATGCCGGCCTTCAAGGAGGCGATCGAGCGGCAGCGCGCCGAGGTCAGGGCCATCTCCGCCAGCAAGGCGGCCCCGACCTTCCGCAACACGATCGAGGCGCTGGACGGAACGGGCGAGCTGCTCGCCCGGGTCCAGCCGGTGTTCTCCAACCTGAACTCCGCCAACACCAACGAGCAGATGCAGGCGATCGCCAGGGAGGTGGCGCCGATGCAGGCCGCGCTGCGCGACGACATCTTCCTCGACGAGGTGCTGTTCAAGCGGGTCAAGGCGGTGTGGGAGCGGCGCGACTCGCTCGGGCTCACTCCCGAGCAGCTCAGACTCGTCGAGGAGACGACCAAGGACTTCCGCCGCGGCGGCGCCAGCCTGGCCGCGGCGCAGAAGGCGCGGCTGCGGGAGATCAACAAGAGCCTGTCCGTGCTGGGCGTCCGGTTCGCCGAGAACCTCCTCAAGGAGACCAACGCCTATCGGCTGGTCATCGAGAGGAGGGAGGACCTCGCGGGGCTGCCGGACCGGCTGGTGGCGGCGGCCGCTGAGGCGGCCAGGAGCGCGGGCCTCGAGGGGAAGTGGGTGTTCACGCTGCATGCACCGAGCATCTGGCCGTTCCTGGAGTCCGCCGACAGCCGTGAGCTGCGGCGCCAGATCCTCGCGGCGTACATCAGCCGGTGCGACCATGGCGACGAGCGCGACAACAAGGCCGTCCTGACCGAGATCGCGACCCTGCGGGCGGAGAAGGCCCGGCTGCTCGGCTACCGGACGCACGCCGACTTCGTCCTCGAGGACCGGATGGCGAAGACTCCGGCCAGGGTGTATGAGCTGCTCGACCGGGTCTGGTCGCCGGCGCTCGCCATGGCACGGAAGGAAGCCGCGGCGCTGCAGGAGCAGGCCGACGGGAGTGGCGGCGACTTCAGGCTGGAGCCGTGCGACTGGCGCTACTACGCCGGGAAGGTCAAGAAGGCCCGCTACGATTTGGATGAGCAGTCGCTGCGCCCGTACTTCAAGCTCGAGAACGTGCGCGAAGGGGTGTTCCACGTCGCCAACCGTCTCTACGGCGTCACCTTCACGGAGCGCAAGGACCTCCCGGTCTACGACCCGGAGGTGCGCGCCTTCGAGGTCAGGGACGCGGACGGCTCGCACCTGGGCGTCTTCTACTCCGACTACCACCCGCGGCCCGGCAAGCGCGCCGGGGCGTGGTCGAGCGAGTATCGCGAGCAGCGCTTCAAGGACGGCAGGGACGTGCGGCCGGTCGTTGTCAACGTCTGCAACTTCTCGCGGCCGGCGGGCGATGCGCCGGCGCTGCTCTCCCTCGAGGAGGTCGAGACGCTGTTCCACGAGTTCGGCCACGCGCTGCATGCGCTCTTCTCGCGCATCCACTACCGGAGCCTGGGGTCCGTGCCGAGCGACTTCGTCGAGCTGCCTTCCCAGATCATGGAGAACTGGGTGCTCGAGCCCGAGGTGCTGAAGGCCTACGCGCGGCACTGGCAGACCGGCGAGATCATGCCCGACACGCTGATCGAGAAGATCAAGCGGGCGCGCAAGTTCAACCAGGGGTTCGCCACCGTCGAGTACGCGGCGGCTTCCTACCTCGACCTGGACTGGCACACGCTCAAGGAGCCGGACCGCGTGGACGCCACCGCCTTCGAAGACGCGGCGCTGAGCCGGATCGGCCTGATGAGCGAGATCGTGGTCCGCTACCGCAGCCCCTACTTCGCACACGTCTTCAGCGGCGGCTACTCGGCCGGCTACTACAGCTATCTCTGGAGCGAGGTGCTGGACGCGGACGCGTTCCAGGCGTTCAAGGAGAAGGGGATCTTCGATCAGGGCACGGCGCGCGCGTTCCGCACCGAGATCCTGGAGCCCGGCGGCACCGCGGACGCGGCCGCGCTGTGGATGCGCTTCAGGGGCAGGGAGCCCAGCATCGAGCCGCTCCTCGAGAAGCGCGGGCTCAAGTAGCGGAGAGGGGCGGGTTCGGTCTCCGCGGTCCGCCGCGACGATGTGCGTCGCCCGGGCGCGGGCCTCTCAGCCCCTCCGCGCCCTACTTCGCCTTCCCCGCCTCCTGCGAGAGCTTCTCGATCTGTCTCAGCGCCAGCGAGTCGGCGCCGGTCTCGCGCGCGATCTCGAGTGCCCAGGCCGCGGCGGCTCGCGCCTCCCCGGTCCGCCCGGACTCGAGCTGCGCCAAGGCATAGCCGAAGGCGAGGTTCGCGATGTTGCCGTGGCTGCGCTCCGAGCCCATCCTACGGATGGGGCTGCGGTCGTCGCGGCTCAGGTACGAGCCGCTCACGGCGCGCCGGTCGAGCGCCGCGAGGCTGGCGCGGACGCGCGCCGTGTCCATCCGGGCGGCGGCGGGCTCGCGCACGCACAGCCAGAACGGACCGGAGACCACCAGGTGCTCCCCGTCTCCGGGACCGAAGTCCAGGTGCGCGACCGTGGTCGCCAGCGTGAGCGGCCGCGGGAACTTCCCCTCCTTCAGCCGCGCGATCCAGTCCGTGACGATCTGCCTGTCCACGGTGACCACGTTGCCGGCTTCATCCTGTATGACCTGCATCGCGTCGAGCGCGGCGTCGTCCACGGGCAGCGGGAGCGCGTGACGGTCGCGGACGATGCGCCGGTACCAGGTGGTGTTGAGCAGCGGCAGGTTCACCACGGCCACGTCCCGCCGCACGCCCTCCGTCTCCTGGAGCGCGGTCGACGGGTAGGTGTCCATGTCGCCGTTGCACAGGAACACGGCGTCGCGGGGGAGGGACTCGAGCGTCCAGCGCCAGTGGGCGAGGAGCGCCGGCGTCAGGAATCCGGTCCCCACCATCGAGCGCAGCGCGCGGCTCTCGAGCGCGCGGTCGCCGCGGCTCATCGCCAGCACCCACGCGCTCGACCACACGTTCGCGTCCGTGGAGTCGCAGGCCACGGCGTGCAGGACGTGCGCCCACGCGCTGTCGGCGTTCGTGGACTCCCAGCCGCTGTACTGCGGGTTGTAGAGGTCGGCCAGCACGGTGTGGGCGAAGGCGTGGCAGGGCGCGACCGCGAGCGCCCGGCGCGCCGCGGAGTCGGCGGCGGCGAAGCGTCCGAGCCGGCGGCAGGTCTCGGCGAGCCACGCCTGGGTCTCGGCGTCGCGCGGACGCTGCCGCGCGGAGCGCTCGAAGAAGGGGAGTGCGTCGGCGAGCTTGTTCTCCGCGAAGAGACGGAGTCCCTCGCGCGGCGGACCGGACGGTCCGCAGCCGAAGGCCATGCTGAGGACGAGGGCGGGGATGATGGCGGTTGCGGCACGTGGACGCATCACAACCTCCCGTGAAGGGCGCCCGTCAGGAGCGCGGTCCGGATCCTCCGCCGGCCGCGAGCGGACACGGGTGCACGACGATGGAGCGCCCGGGGGGAGGGTTTCACGGCGCGGAGCCTACCACCGCACCACGCTCGCCGCCCACGCGAAGCCGCCGCCGAAGGCGGCGAGCAC
>CAYHRW010000071.1:0-6442 GCA_964359105.1 uncultured bacterium | reverse complement strand
ACCACCGCACCACGCTCGCCGCCCACGCGAAGCCGCCGCCGAAGGCGGCGAGCACCACCAGGTCGCCGGGCTTCACCAGGCCCTGATCGCGGGCTTCGGCGAGCGCGATGGGGATGCTCGCGGCCGTGGTGTTGCCGTAGCGCTCGATGTTCTGGAACACCTTCCCGGGCGGCACGCCGAGCCGCTCGGCCACGGCGTCCCCGATCCGCTTGTTGGCCTGGTGCGGCACGATGAGCGCGACCTCTGCGAGGGTGCGGCCGGCGCGCTCCAGGGATTCGAGAATGACCTCGGGGAAGCGCGTGGTGGCGTGCTTGAACACCTGGCGCCCGTTCATCTGAGGGTAGCCGCGGCCCTCGTCGAGCATCTGCTGCGTGAAGCGCCCCATGACGAGCGAGGTGGGGGCCTCGGCCCACAGGTCCTTGGCGTGCGCGCCCTCGGCGTGCATCACGCACGAGAGCACGCCCCGCGACTCGTCCGCGGACGGCTCGACCACGGCGACGCCGGCGCCGTCGCCGAACAGCACCGCCATGTCGCGGCCCGCGGTGCTCAGGTTGAGCCCGGTGCTCTGCACCTCGGCGCCCACCACCAGCACGCAGCGGTACTGGCCGACGCGCACGAACGCATCCGCGGTGGCGAGCGCGTAGACGAACCCCGAGCACGCGTTGTGGATGTCCATCGCGCCCACGGTGGGGAGCCCGAGCCTCTCCTGCAGGAGCGCTCCGGAGCCCGGGAACATGTAGTCGCGCGTGATGGTGGCGAAGACGATGAAGTCCACGTCCTCGACCCTGCGGCCGGCGTCGGCGAGCGCCTTCTTCGCGGCCTCGGCGGCGAGGTCGGCGGGGCCCACGCCGGGCTCGACGAAGCGCCGCTCGCGGATGCCGGTGCGCTCGACGATCCACGCGTCGCTGGTGTCCATCAGCTTCTCGAGATCGGCGTTGGTGACCACGCGCTCGGGCACGTGGAAGGCGATGCCGGTGATCCGCGATCGGGTCATGGTCTCTCCCGGGTGGACGCGCATCTTCCGCCGGCGCGCGCGGCGGGTCAACGCCGGATGCCGCGCGCGCCGCGGCGAGCGGCCCGCGTGTCAGGAGTGTCGGAGCAGGGACAGGTAGGTGTTCACCCAGCGGTCGCCCCACAGGAACACGACCATGGCCGCCGGGGCGAGCAGGGCGCCGAAGGGCAGCGCGGTCTTCCCGCCGCCGCGGCGCAGCGCGATGAGCGCGACGCCCCATACGCTGCCGGCGAGCGCGGCGAGGAACAGCGTGACGAGCGCGAGCGGCCAGCCCAGCACCGCGCCGAACATGGCGGCGAGCTTGATGTCGCCCCCGCCCATGCCCTCGACCTTCCGAAACGTGATCCACGCCCACGCGAGCAGCCACAGCAGGCCGCTGGCCGCGACCACGCCGAGCAGCGCGTGGCGTGGCCCCGGGCCCAGCAGCGCGGCGGCGATGCCGAGCACCGTGCCGGGGAAGGTGAGCGCGTCGGGCAGCAGCTGGAAGTCGAGGTCCACCCACGTCAGGGCGATGAGCAGGAAGCCCCAGAACGCGAGCGGCAGGAAGCTCCAGGCGGGACCGACCTTGAGGTAGAGCAGCATCGCCCACGCCACGCACGCCAGCTCGGTCAGGGGGTAGCGCCACGCGATGCGCGCCCCGCAGTGGCGGCAGCGGCCACGTGCGAGCAGGAACGAGAGGAGCGGCACCAGGTCGCGCGGGGCGAGGGGAGCCGCGCAGGAGGGGCAGGCGGAGCGGCCGCGCACCCAGGAGAGCTGGCGCGGCACCCGGTGGACGAGCGCGGTCACGGCGCTGCCCATGACCAGGCCGAACACGGCGAGCAGGGTGTAGACGAAGGGCGCGGGGATCATCGCGGCCCCGAGGAAGCATGCCGGGCCGCGCGCCGGCGGGCAGGCGGAGCGGCGCGAGATCCGCCACGGGCGTTGAAGCACGCGCCGCACTCTGCCACAATCATCGTCGTCGGCACGCGCAGCAGGCTCACGGGAGCGGATCTTCGCATCATGCGCATCGCACTGTTCCTGGCCCTCATGGCCAACAGCCTCGACCTGATCGGGACCTCGCTCGGCGTCCACTGGCTGGGCAACCGCGAGGGGAACCCGCTGCTCGCCCAGATGGCCCACCAGCACTGGTGGCTGTTCGTGCTGGTGAAGGGCCTCCTCGTCCCGCTGCTGATCCTGCGCCTCTACACCTTCCGCGCGCGCTCGCCGGTGCTCGCCCAGGCCGGCATGGCGATGGTGGTGATCGCGCTCACCATCGCCGTCGGCCAGTGGCTCGGCTGGATCGCCGGCGTGCTGCACGTCTCGGGCTTCGCGCGCCTCTGACGTCGCCCGCCCCGTGGCGCGCGCGCGATCACGGACGCCCCGCCGTCACTGCCACTCCGGCCCGATGGGCGCCCCGCCGCCGGCCGCGACGCGCCCCGCCGCTACGGCTGCTCGGCCATGATGCGCGGCGTCACTTCGATCACGAGGTCGCGCTTCGTCGTCGTCACGCTGTGGTGCCGGAACAGCACGCCGATCCCCGGGATCGATCCCAGGACGGGGATCTTCGTCATTTCCGTCGTCTTCTCCTCGCTCAGCAGGCCGCCGATGATGACCGTGCTGCCGTCCTTGAGCCGCACCGTGGTGCTGGCCTGGCGGGTCGCCACCACCGGCAGGTCGTTGTTGCGGCCCTGGAACCCGACCACCGAGCTGACCTCGGGCGTGATCTGCGTGGTGATGTAGCCGTCGGCGTTGATGAGCGGCGTGATGCGCAGCTTGATGCCGACCTCCTCGCGCTCGACGCGCTCGACCGGGGCGGCGCCGCCGCCCGCGAACACCGTGCCGGTCACGGTGAACGGGATGCGCGAGCCGATCAGGATGGAGGCCTCGCGTCCGTTGAGCGTGGCGATGCGCGGGGTCGCGAGCACGCGCGCGTTGCCGTCGCGCACCAGGAAGTCGATCGCGGTGCGCCAGGCGTAGCCCTGGCGCCACAGCTCGCGCGCGTTGAACAGGTCCTTGCGGCCCGACGTGTTCCGGAACCAGGAGACGGAGTCGGGGAAGCCGCCGATCGACGAGGAGCCGTGTGGCTCGCCTTCGATGATCACGAATCCCTGGCGGTTGAGCTGGTCCCAGTCAATGCCGAGCTTCTTCGCGGCGTCGGTCGAGACCTCGATGATGCGCGCCTCGATCGTGACCTGCTTCGCCGGCACGTCCATGACGCGCACGATCTCCTCGATCTCCGAGATGATGCGCGGGCTGGTGACGACCACCAGCCGGTTGCCGCCCTTGTCCACCTGGATGGCGGCGGAGATGCTCTTGAGCGCCTCCTTGACGTCGCTCGCGTCGGCGTACTTGAGGTCCACGACGTAGGACGACAGCCCGGTCTCCTCCTTGAGCGTGCCCGGCTGGGCGACCAGGATCGAGTTGCCGATGCGCTCGTAGGCGAGCCCTGCCGCGCGCACCACCAGGTTCACGGCCTGGTCCACCGGCACGTCCTTCATGTGGATGGTGACGCGGCCGCCGGTCACGCCGGTGCCGGTGATGATGTTGAGGTCGCCCTTCTCGGCCAGGATCTTGAGCACGCTGGGGAGCGAGGCGTCCTCGGCGTCGAGGGTGATGAGCCTTCCGCCCGCGAACGGCGCGGCAGCGCACGGGAGGGAGGCGAGCCCCATGGCCAGCACGAGGATCGAAGCGAGGCGGCCGAGGCCACCCTTCAAGAGGTCCACGCGTTACTCTCCTTTCCTCCGGGGCAGCTGGAGCGTGATGGTCTCGCCGCCGCGCTCCAGCACCACCTGGTCACGAGTGATGCTCATCACCCTGAAGTCGTCGAACAGGCTGCCCGCGCGCACCGTGTAGTCGTGGTCGCTCCAGCGGACGGTGGCACGCGGGTCGTTGTCCCACACGATGGCCGTGAGCACCGGGCGCGCCGGTGCGACGGCCACGGGCTTCGGCCTCTGCTGCGGGCGCTGCGCGGCCGCCGGTCCGGCCACGCGCGCGAACGCGAACGGGTCGCGCAGCACCGGGCTCGCGTCGCGGCGGGCGATCAGGCGCTCGAGCGGCGCGTACGGGTCGGGCGCCGCCGCCGCCGCGCCGCTACGGCTCCAGCTGCCCGAAGCGCGCAGCGCGCTCGTGGTCTGCTGCAGGATCAGCACGAGCACGATCAGGGCCACCAGGGGCCCGAGCAGCTTCGCGGGATCGAGCCTCACCGCCGGCCCCCGCTCTGCTTGAGGATGTACTGGCTCACCCAGGTCTCGATCACCTGCTGTCCCGCGCCGTCGCTCTGGATCGCGAAGCGGTCCACCGCGAAGAGCGTGCCGCTCTTCCCCAGCGCCGCCAGCAGGTCCACGAACTCCGCGTAGCGACCGCGCAGCTTGAGGTGGGCGCGCAGCTGCACCGAGCCCGGGAGCTGGGTCACAGGGCCCTGGTCGGTCTGGATGACCTCGAGGCCGTGCTTCCCGGCGATGCGGGTGAGGTCTCCGAGCATCCCCGCGGTGAGCTGGCCCGAGTTGCCCTGCTCCTCGGCGACCGGGGCGCGCAGCGCGTTGTTCGAGAGCACGGCGTGCAGCCGCGGCGACATCCTGGGCGGCGAGCCGGCCAGCTCGATCCCGCCGCCCAGCGCGCTGATGCGCTGCGCGGCCGCGTGGTAGCGCGCCATCGCCGGGCGGAACCACAGGAGGTGGGCGGCGAGGAAGACGACCAGGACCGCCAGGGCGCCGGCCACGGGCCAGTGCCGGCGGAGCGTCGCGGACCAGAGCGGTTTCATCAGCGGCACTCGATCACGAACTCGGCCTCGGCCTCGGAGCCGCCCGAGATGCGCGAGGAGGCGAGCCGGATGGTCTTGTAGGCCGCGGCGAAGGCGGAGTCGGAGTGGAGCGCGGAGACCAGCCGCATGACGCTCTCCATGCGGTCATGCCCGGGCTGCGGCTTGAGCGTGCCGGTGATGATCAGCCGCTCCTGGCTGCTCGAGCCGGCGACGATGTCGGGATTCACCTCCACCGAGGCGAGCGCCGCGTTGGGCGGCAGCACCGCCGCGAGCCGCGCCAGGCGTTCGTGCCAGCGCCACGGGTTGGCGGCGTAGCGCTGGACCTCCGCGAGCTCCGGGGCCGCCGGTATGAACTCGCGCTCCGAGGACTGGCTGGCCTGCAGGCGCGCCGCCGTGTTCGCGAGCTGGCCGGCGCGGCGGGTGAGGGACGCGCAGTTCAGGCCGTAGAGCCCGAGCACCACGGCGATGACCCCGAAGTAGGCCACCCAGACGCCGAGCGCGACCACCCGCTGGCGCGTCCGCGCCCGCTCCTTGAGGTAGGCCTCGCGGCGGAAGTTGATGCTGAAGACCGGGTTCATGCGGTCCTCAGCGCCAGCCCGAAGGCCTGCGCGAACTGCGGCCCCGCGGGCCGCCCGTGCGCGTGCGCGCCGCCGACCACGGCCTCGAGCGGATCGAAGACCGTGACCACGAAGCCCAGCATCTCGCCGAGCCGCTCGGCGATGCCGGGGAGCCGCGCGGTGCCGCCCGAGACCTGGAGCCGCAGGGTGTCGGGCAGGTGGCCGAGCGTGCTGTAGAAGGCGAGCGAGCGGCGCAGCTCCTCGACGAGCTGCTCCTGGAGACACCGGAGCACGGCGCGCATCTCGCGCCCGTCCCAGTCCACCCGCAGCCCCGACTGCTCCGAGCCCGCCGCGAGCTTCCACTCCTCGGCCTCCTCGAAGGGCACCTGGATGCCGCGGGCGATGGCGCGCGTCAGGTCGCGGCCGCCGAAGTCGAGCCGGCGCGAGAAGTAAGGTTCGCCGCGCTGGTGGAGCGTGAGGTGGGAGGCCGCGTGCCCGATGTCGAGCAAGAGCGCCCCGGTGCGATCGAGGCCCACGCCTTGGGCCACCGCGTTCGTGAGCGCGAGCGGCGCGGCGTCCACGATGTCCACGCTCGCGTCGAGCAGGGCGAGCGGCGCGAGGTGGCGCTCCAGGTGCTCGCGCGACACCGCCGCCAGCAGCACGTCCACCTTGCGGTCGGAGAGGTAGCGCCCCAGCACCTGGTAGTCAATGACCATGGCCTGGGGATCGAAGGGCAGGTGCTTGCGCGCCTCGAAGCGCAGCGCCGGCCCGACCTCGGAGTCGTCCATGAGCGGGAGCGAGATTTGCTTGACGATGACGTCCGAGCCCGAGATGCCGACGGTGAAGCCGCGGAACGATCGCGGGGAGAGATCGAGCTGCGTGATGCACTCGCTGATGGCGGCGGCGACTTCCTCGGGCGGGCGCGGGCTGTCGTCGCCGTCGGAGCGTGGGGGGAGCAGGGCCTCGGCGCAGCGGAAGCGGGACGCACCCATGCCTCCCTGCGTCGCGAGGAGCTTGACGCTGAAACTCCCCACGTCCAGACCGGCCCAGGGCCGGCTCCCGATGCCCGCTCTCATCGGCCCAAGTTATAGGTCAGGGAGTGAGTTCCTGCCAACTGCCCGAAAGAAGCGTGAA
>CAYHRW010000070.1:5576-11629 GCA_964359105.1 uncultured bacterium | reverse complement strand
CTCGGTGATCTCGCCCGAGGGCTGCGCCTCGATCCTGTGGCGCGACGGGAAGAAGGGCCCGCAGGCGGCCGAGGCGCTCAAGCTCACCGCGGCGGACCTCGAGCGGCTCGGCGTGGTGGACGCCCTGCTGCCCGAGCCGGTCGGCGGCGCCCACCGCGACCCGGCCGCGGCCGCGGCCGCGGTGAAGGACGCGCTTCTGCGGCACCTGGGAGCGCTCTCCGGTGTAGCCCCGGGCGAGCGGGTCGCGCGCCGGCTGCAGAAGTACCGTCGTCTGGGGGTGTACCGGGAGGGCGCGGCTTGACCGGCTGAAAAGCGGGTTGCTAGACTCGCCCGCGTCTCGGAGTGCGCTGACCACGGAGGAGGACTTCTCGACGTCTCTGGTTACGCCTTGAAGGGAGCCGCCGCGACAGTTCCCGGCAGGGGAGCGCCGCACGGCGGAACGATGCCCACCACCTCAACGCGCCTGAGCGAGGAGTCCATGTCCCTCAGTCCCGAGCTGCTCAGCATCCTGGTCTGTCCCGCCTGCAAGGGCGACCTCGTCTACGACGAGCCCGGCCAGCGCCTCATCTGCAACGCCTGTCGCCTGCGCTATCGGATTGTGGACGACATCCCGGTGATGCTGGTCGAAGAAGCCGAGAAGTTCTAGCCCGGGCATGCACCTCCCGAAGCGCTCCCGCCCGCCGCGCGCCGCCGCCGCGGCGGTCCTGCTGGCCCTCGCCGTCGGTGTGAGCGCACGCGCGGCTGCCCCGGCCCCGGCGCGCCTGCTCGCCGCGGGCCCGGGCTCGATCCGCTTCGAAGTGAACGTGCCGGAGCCGCGCTTCGAGCCGCTCGCCGGGGTCCCGGCCGCGGAGGGCGAGCGCATGTCGCGCTTCGTGCTCGACGGCTACGACCTCGAGGCCCCGGCGGGCGAGCCCGCGCTGCCCGCGCGCGTCGTGCTCGTCGCGGTGCCGCCGCTCGGCGAGGTGAGGCTCTCGGCGTCGGCGACGGACCTCGCGACGACCGACGGCGTGCTGCTGGCTTCCCAGCCCGCCGCGGACCGCGGCGACCGCGAGGGTCGTCCGGTCTACGCGCGCTCGGCGGCGGCGTACGCGGCGCGCGGGCCGCGCCTGACGGAGCGCGCCGAGCTGCTCGGCGTGTCGTGGATGCGCAACCAGCGCGTGGCCCGCGTTGCGTTGCGTCCGGCGGACTACGACGCCGCGGGGCGGCGCGTGAGCCTGTGGCGGCGCATCGAGGTCGAGCTGCAGGTGCAGCCCGCGGGCGATCTCGGCCCGCCGGCCGAGGCGAGCGACCCGTTCGAGCGCGTCTACCGCAGGACGCTGGTCAACTACGAGCAGGGGAAGGCGTGGCGCCGTCCTGCGACCCGCGCGCTGCTCGATCGCGCCGGCGCCGGGGCCGCGGGGCTCGCGGCCTTCCAGGCGGCGGTGCCGGAATCCAGCGTGTTCGCCGGGCGCCTGTGGGTGAAGATCGCCATCCCGCGGACCGGCTTCTACAAGGTGGACTTCGGGCAGCTCAGGAACTTCGACCTGTTCAACCAGGACACCACGGTCGCGCTCGACAGCCTGCGGCTCTTCACCTGGCCGGGCGTTCCGGTGCTGCCGGAGCGGAACTACTGCGACTCGTGCGACTACCGTGAGGTCGCGATCGGGTTCTCGGACGACGGCGACGGGCGCTTCAACCGCAACAGCGACTACCTCTACTTCTTCGCGATGGGCCCGAGCGACTGGGCCAGCAGCTTCGACCCGGCCCGGCCGGAGACGGTGTTCGTGGAGAACCCCTACGAGACCCGCAACTTCTGCTACCTGACCCGCGCCGACACGCTGCCGGAGCTGCCGCCGGTCGGGGGCGAGAAGAAGCGCATCAGGGTCGCGCCCGCGCCGGTCGTGGACGATGGCACCGAGACCCGCCCGCTCACCTTCCGCGCCCGCATCCACGCCGAGCTCGACAACGAGTACTGGCCCGACGCCTCGCCGCTCTTCGACTTCCGGTACCGCGACATGGCCTGGGAGAAGTGGTACTGGCGCAGCATCACGCAGGGGGGCCAGTTCACGACCAGCGTGCCCGCTCCGGGCGCCGACACCGCGCTCAGCGATCCCGCGGCCGCGCCGCCGCGCGTGCGCATCCTGACGTGGGGGGTCAACTTCAACGCGCCGAAGTATCCCTACTACAAGACCCCGTGGATCCTCGACCACTACCTGGACGCGAGCTTCTCCGACGTGACGTTCCCGCAGCGCGCGTTCGACGAGCTGCGGCCGGCGCTCTTCGACACCACGCTCGGCGTGCTCCACACCTACGGCAACCCGTTCGCGATGCGCATCCCGAACGTGAGCGACCCGAACAACCCCACCCGCGTGGACCGCACCGGGCTGGCGTGGATCGACCTCTACTATCCGCGGTTCTTCCAGCCGGCCGGGGACTCACTGGCGTTCGATTCGCCGGCCGGGGGCAACGGCAACGTCATCTACACCGTCGGCCCGTTCTCGAGTGCGACGCCGCCGCGGGTCTTCGACGTCACCGACCCCACGACCCCCGTCGAGTTCGACTCGCTGTCCTACGACACCACGGCGAAGATGCTCCGGTTCGAGGTGACCGAGAGCTCGCGCCGGCGCTACCGCGTCATCCCGGAGGCGAACATCGTCAAGGTCGGGAGCCGCCCCGGGAGCGGCGAGATCATGGAGGCGTCCGGCACGAGCCTCGCCAACCTGCGCAACCAGCCGGCGGTGGACTACCTGGTGATCTACTGGGACGGTTTCAAGGCCGCGGCGGACTCGCTGGCGGCGTGGCGCGCGGTGCGGCTGCCGAGCATGGGCGTGGCGGCTCCGTACCAGGCCCGCGCGGTCCCGGTCTCGGCGCTCTACGACCAGTTCTCGGGCGGGCGCACCGACCCCGGCGCGATCCGCAGCTTCCTGCGCGCGGTGTTCTTCAACTGGAACGACGCGACGCGCTCCCGCCCGAACTGCGCGTTCGTGACGTTCCTGGGGGACGCGTCCTACGACTTCAAGAACCTGATCGGGGGCGCCCCGGCCGGACAGCCGGGAACCCTCGTGCCTTCGTACGAGGGCGGCTTCGACTCCGCGGTGAAACGCCAGTTCGCGAGCGACGACTGGATGCTCGACGCGACCGACGCGATCAACATCATCCCCGATTTCTTCGGCGGTCGCATCCCGGTGGATGACCCGAACACCGCGCTCGAGGTGGTGCGGAAGAAGGTGCTCGCCTACGAGCGCAGCGTGCCGCTCGGCGAGTACCGCAACCGCGTCATGCTCATCGCCGACGACAACGAGCAGGGCGACGACGTCGACCCGCTCGGCTGGTTGCACCTGTCGCAGACCACGGTGCTCGACACGTTTTTCACCCCGCGGCACATCGACCGCGCCTACGTCTACCTGCACACCTACCCCGACGGCCCCGGCGCGACCAAGCCCGGCGCGCGCGCGGACGCGAAGAAGAACATCAACGACGGCGTGGCGATGTTCAACTTCATCGGGCACGGCAGCCCGTTCAAGATCGCCGACGAGAGCGTGCTGCTCGACACCGACGTGGGGACGCTCACGAACGCTCCACGCTTCAACATCTTCGTGGCGGCGTCGTGCGACGTGGGCAAGTTCAACGACCCGACGCTGCAGAGCCTGGGCGAGCGGCTCATCACCACCACCGTGGGCGGCTCGGTCGGCGTGATCTCCGCGACCGAGCTGGCGTTCAGCAACCAGAACGCCGAGCTCAACCAGGTCTTCTACCGGGAGATCTTCCGGCGCGACACCACCGAGTGCCAGTACCACGTGTCGCTCTCGGAGGCGCTGCTGGTGGCCAAGTCGGGGAGCACGAACAACCAGAAGTACCAGCTCCTGGGGGACTCGGGCACCGGCGAGAACCTGCCGCGCCTGTGGGCCGAGATCACGCTCGCCGACTCGGCGGGGAGTCCCGTCACCGAGGTGAAGCGCGGCGCGACCGTCTCGTTCCGGGGCCGGGTGCTCACCTGCCCGCTCGGTGCGCCCGTGCCGTTCACCGGCACGGCGAGCCTGCTCATCGAGGACTCGACGCCGGTCGACCAGACTCCCGGGTGCTCGCAGTACTCGTGCTACCGGTACTTCTTCAAGGCCGGCCCCATCTACCGCGGTGACGTGGGTGTGATGAACGGCGAGTTCCAGGGCCGCTTCGTCGTGCCGATCGAGGCGAAGGACGGTGCGCGCGGCCGGGTGCGCGCCTACCTCGAGGGCCGCGCGGCGGGCGAGGGCTTCGACACCGACGGCGTGGGCAGCATCGCGGCGCAGGTCTCGCCGGGCACCGGCGTCACGGGCGACACCGAGGGCCCGCACATCGCGCTCTCCTTCGCGGGCGGCTCGACCTTCGTGCGGCCGAACGCCGCGCTCAACGTGAACCTCTACGACCCGAGCGGGATCCTCACCACCGCGCACTCGCCGCAGAACGGCATCGTGGTGACGCTCGACGGCAACACCACGAACCGGGTGGACATCACCCCGAGCTTCCGCTACGCCGCCGACTCGTACCAGTCCGGCACCGCGAGCTGGGAGCTGCCGAACCTGTCCAGGGGGTCGCACAACGTGATGGTCTCGGCGGCCGACAACCTGGCCGCGGGGCTCAACGCGCCGGCGCACCGCTCGAGAGCGTCGCTCGACTTCACGGTGGTGGACAATCCGCCGCTCCGGATCGCGCGCGCCTACCTGTTCCCGAACCCGACCGAGTCCGGCGGGTGGCGCAGCGGCGGGCAGTTCGTGGTGGACGCGCCGGGCGACTCGGTGAACGTGCTGCTCCGCCTCTACACCGCCTCGGGCCGGCTGATCCGCACGCTCAAGGCGTTCGGAGGCCTCGGCCAGGCGCAGATCCCGTGGGACGGGCTGGACGACGAGGGGGCGGCGCTGGCGAACGGGGTGTACTTCTTCCAGGTGCACGTGAACGGCCGCGACGAGGAGGGGGCGAGCAGCCCGCGCCAGCAGGCCGACGCGTCGGGCCGGTTCGTGATCGTGAACCGATGAACCGGTCCGGGACCGGGAGTGCCGATGAGGGGACCGGGCCGGGGGTGGGCCGTCGGACCCGCTCCAGACGCGGGTCGGCCGGACCAACCGCCTCGGCCAAAAAAGGTTGGAGCCTGGACCTGCGTCCCGGTGTAGTATCCCTCACCGCATGCGCGGCTGGGGGATCATGGTCCGTACGGAGGGAGTTTTCGATATGCGTTTGAATATCACGACGTTGGCCGTGCTCGCCGGGCTGCTCCTGGCGGCGCCGGCGCTCGCGCAGGGGACCGGCCGGTCGCTCGACATCCAGCCCGGGGCGCGGCAGAACGGCATGGGCGCCGCGGGAGTGGCGCTGGGCGACGACGCCACCGGAGCCACCTGGTGGAACCCGGCGGCGCTGGGCTTCGTCCAGCGTCCGGCCATGCAGCTGAGCTACGCGCAGCTGGTGCCGGGTCTGGCCACCGACGTCAGCTACAACTACGCTACCTACGTCCAGCCGGTGGAGGGCTGGGGCGCCTTCGGGCTCGGCATCGTGTTCCTCGATTACGGCCAGAGCGAAGGCGTGGACGCGGGCGGCAACTCGACCGGGATGTTCGGCTCGAACGAGTTCTCGCCGGCGCTCTACTACGGCACCCGCATCCTGCCCGACTTCGCGGTGGGCGCATCGCTCAAGTACATCCGCATCCAGCTCGCGCCGCAGTCCCAGTCGGGCGTGGGCTCGACCTTCGGCCTCGACCTCGCCGGTCTCTATCGGATCCCGGCCGCTCGGCTGCGCTTCGGCGTCAACGTGCAGAACCTGGGTCCCAGCGTGACCTTCATCAACGAGGACCAGGCGAGTCCTCTGTCGCGCAACGTCAAGACCGGGTTCGCGTGGGAGGCGCTCAAGGGCTCTCCCTTCGATGTCGTGTTCGCGGGAGACTTCAACCAGTCGCTGGTGACCGACGACTTCCGCACCTACAACGGGGGCGCCGAGCTGCGCTACGCCAACGAGGGCGGCACGGGGCTGAGCGAGATCGGCCTCGCCGGACGGATCGGCTACTACTCCGACCCGCTCGGCGACATCGGGGACCTCACCTACGGGAT
>CAYHRW010000070.1:0-5476 GCA_964359105.1 uncultured bacterium | reverse complement strand
GGAACGATCCACTTGCGCGGCGCTCTCCCTGCCGTCGGCCTGACGCTGTCGCTCCTCGTCGCCGGAGCGGGCGTCGCGCGGGCGGGCGTCCCGCTCTCGGTGCGGCGCGTGGCGCCGGCCACCGACCCTGCCGGGCTGGCGCGCCTCGGCCAGCGCGGGGTCCTGCCGATGCGCCCCGCCGAACTGGCCCAGCAGCACGCGCGCGCGGCGGCGTGGCGCAGCTTCCCGGACCTGCTGAGCCGTCCGGGCGTGGACTGGTCACCGCGGCTTTCGCGCCCGCTCCACCGCTCGACCTCGCCGCGCACCGCGCTGGCGCCCGAGGGCCCCGCGCTGGCCCCGCCGCTGGTGATCAACGTCGCGTTCGTGCGCGTTGATTTCCGCGCCGACCGCGGCGGGAGCGCCTCGACCGGGGACGGCCACTTCGACCTCTCGGGCCCCGACACCACGGTCGCGCCCATCGACCGGCCGCCGCACAACCGCAAGTTCTACCAGGACCACCTCGAGGCGCTGTCGCGCTACTACTCCGCGCAGAGCTACGGACGCGTCGTGGTGCAGGGAGACGTGTGGCCGCGCACGCCGGACGGGGCCTACTCGTTGAGCGACATGGCCGACTTCGGGCCGTGGACCTTCAGCCAGGCGATCTATCGGGCCGCGGTCCACATGTTCCGCACCATGCTGTTCGCGGCCGACTCGCAGTCGGTCGCGCTCGGCGACCGCATCCCGTGGGATGACTACGACAGCATCGTGATCATCCACGCCGGCAGCGACCTGCAGAGCGACGTGCGGCGCGACAGCAAGGAGGACATCCCGTCCTTCACCATCGGCGTGGGCGACACCGACCGGGTGATCTTCCCCGACTCGACGAACCGCGCCATCGATCGCGCGGTCATCGTCCCGGAGACCGTGAACCAGGACGGCTACTACGGCGCGCTGAACGGCGTGATCGCGCACGAGTGCGGGCACCTGTTCTTCGGCTACGCCGACCTCTACGACATCGAGACCGGCTATCCGGTGGTGGGCTTCTGGAGCCTGATGGACTCGGGCAACCTGGTGGGCGCGCGCGTGGCGCTCAGCGACGGCAGCGAGATCTTCGCGACCGGGCTCTTGCCGCCGAGCGTGGATCCCTGGCACCGCTTCTACACCACCGACGTGCTGGGATTCCCCGAGGTGGCGTACAACGACAGCTCGACCGCGCTCGCCAACAGCGAGCGCAACCCGGACGTGCGGCGCGTGACGCTCTCGAGCGACGAGTACCTGCTGCTCGAGAACCGCCACGTGGCGCCCGAGAGCCTGGTGGTGCTGGACCAGGACTCGACGAGCCACGTGGTGCTGGGACCGAAGAACCCGGACGCGCTCGAGTACGACGCGCTCCTGCCCGGCAGCGGCCTGCTGGTCTGGCACGTGGACAGCAGCGTGATCCCGTTCGAGAGCTCGCTGCGCATCAACCCGGACTACGGCTTCAACACCGACCCGCGGCGGCCGGCCATCTCGGTGATCGAGGGCGACGGGCTCGGCGACCTCGGCGACCCCGGGTCGCCCTACCTGCTGGGCGCGCCCAGCGACCCGTTCTTCAGGAGCAACAACCCGGCGCTCGGGGATTCCACCTTCCCCAACCTGAGACCGCACATCGGCACGCTGCCGCACAAGCGGCTCTCGTTCCTCGACGAAGCGGCTCCGACCATGCACTTCAGCGCCGCGCGAGCCTGGGAGCTCCCCGGCTGGCCGCTGGCCGCCGACTTCCCCGGCGGCGGTCCCATCCTGCTCGCGGTGGACGCCGACGGCGACCGGCGGCTCGAGGTGTGCTGGGCCGGCGGGGCCGACTCGCTCACGCTCGGCGACGGCTCGCGCGTCGCCAACCCCGACGCGAACGCGCTGTTCGCGATCCGTGCCGACGGCACGCCGCTCGACACGACCGGCGGCAACCTGACGAACTTCGCCTTCGCCCGGCTCGACCGCAAACCCTACCCGGTGCTGGCGGCGCTGCCGATCGGGGAGCCCGGGTTGCCCGGGCTGCCCGCGCAGGGGCCGGCATGGTTCGCGGTCTCGACAGTCGCGGACGGGCCCGACACCAGCACGGCGGGCGGGCGAGCGTGGCTGCTCGACCGCTACGGCACGCCGCTGCCCGGCTGGCCCGCGCCGCTGCCGAGCATCGTCACGACCCCGCCTGTGTTCGCCGGGCAGTTTCCGAACGCGGTGGTGTTCGTCGGCTGCGCGGACGGTCTGGTCTACGGCATCGGCCTCGATGGGGCGGTCCTCAACGCATTCCGGGTGTCCACGGCGCCGATCAGCGGCCGGCTCGCGGCGTGGCCGCTGCTCTCCGGGAGCTGGCTCGTGGCCGCCGGGACGGACGATGGCCGGGTGGGCGTGAAGACCTGGTCGCTGGCGGGACCGGAGCCGCGCGCGGCGCAGCCGGCGTGGCCCGGGCCCGACCCGGGCTGGCCGGTGCGCCTGTCCACGGCGGGCACCTTCGCCCCGGAGTTCCTGTGGCTCGACTTCGACGGCGCGACGCCGCCCGCCGGCACCGTCCCGACCTGCGCCGGCGGCGTGCCCGCGCTGATCGTCCACCACGCCGACCGCCTGTGGGCCTACTGTCCGGGCGGCGAGCCGCTGCCGGGCTGGGGGCGCACGCTCTCCGACACGCTGGTCGCGGGCCTCGGCGCCGGCGACCCCGACGGCGACGGCGTGCCCGAGGTGCTCACGCAATCCCTGCACTCCGAGCTGGCGTTCTGGAACCGCAGCGGCTATCCGTCGGCGGGCTGGCCGAAGCGCGGCACGCCGGAGGACCTGCGCACCGCGAGCCCGGCGCTCGCGCTCGACGTGGACCGCGACGGCAGGAGCGAGGTCGTCGGCATGAACGGCAGCGGGATCGTGGCCGCTCTGCGCGCCGACGGGAGGATGCCCGAGGGCTGGCCGCTCGCCAGCGGCAGCGGCGCCGCGGGCGCGCCGGTGGCCGCGGACCTGGACCGCGACGGTACCCTCGACCTGGTGGTGCCCGACCGTTTCGGGACCCTCTACGCGTATGCGCTGCCGGCGCCGGTCAGCGACCCGGTCGCGACCTCGTGGACCATGCTGGGCGGCGACCCGGGCCGCACCTCGGCGCTGCTGCCGTCCTCGACGCCGGTCGCGCGCGCGCCGGCGGCCGGACCGCTGGTGCCGGGCTCGCTCAAGGCCTATCCCAATCCGGCGCGCCGGCGCCCCGTCTCGTTCGCCTTCACGCTCACCGAGCCCGCGGATGTCGAGGTGCGCATCCTCGACACCTCGGGACACCAGGTGGCGTCGTTCTCGCGCGCCGGGCTCCAGACCGACAACGTCGCGGTGTGGGACCCCGGGCATCTGCCGGCCGGGCTCTACCTCGCGCACCTGCGCTTCCGCGGCGCGCGCGGCACGCGCTCCGAGGTGCTGCCCGTGGCGGTGTTGCGATGACGCGGGCCTTCGCCCTGGCCGTGGCGTTCGCGGGCGGGCTGTGCGCGGCGGCCGCGCGCGCGGCGGTCCCGGCGGGCGCCGACCTCGCGCTGCCGCTGGTGACGGGCGCCGAGCGGCCGACGCTGGTGCTGGCGCAGCGCGCCATCGAGCGCACGTGGGGGCTCTCCACGGACACCAGTTACGTCGAGGTAGACGTCCCCGACTGGCGCAACGAGTCGCTGGCGCTCACGCTCTCGGCGATCCTGCCGGGCGCGGGCCACGCCTACGTCGGCGAGGGGAGCGCCGTGTGGTTCGCGCTCGCCGAGGCCGCGGGCTGGACCGCGAACCGCGTGTACGCCCGGAAGGCCCGCGACTACCGCGGCCGCTCGGAGCGCTACGCGGGCGCGCCCACGGACAGCGCGAGCGCCTGGTCGTTCGCGCGCTGGGCGGCGGCCACGCAGCGCGATCCCGACGATCTCATGGGCATCTGGGCCGCCGACCGCGAGGGCTTCTACGACCTGATCGCGGACGACCCGCAGTACCTGGCGGGCTGGAGCGGCAGCGCATCCGCGACCCGCGCCGGCTACGACGACCTGCGCGGGCGCATGCACGACCACTCCCGGCGCGCGCGCTACGCGGCGTTCGGCGTGCTGGTGAACCACGTGGTCGCCGCGGTGGACGCGCTCCACGCGGCGCGCATGCACAACCTGCCGCTCCAGCGCAACCTCGAGCTCAAGCTCAAGAGCTCCTGGCGCGGCGGCAGCCCGGGGCTGGTGGCGACGCTAGTGATGAGCTTCTGATGAGGGGCCCGCTGCTGCTCGCGCTCGCGGTGCTGGTGGCCTGGGACGCGCGCGCCGAGGCGCGCCCCGAGGACCCTGCGGTCGCCTGGGCGGAGCGCGCGTTCGGCGCCGCGGGAGCCGCGGCGTTCACGGGGAGCGCCGTGGGGCGGGAGACCGCGGGACTGGCCTGCGGCGCCGGGCGCGAGACGCCGCCCGGGCTGGTCGCGGCGGGGGAGGAGCCGCTCGCCATCTCGTTCGGTCGCCGTCGCAGCGGGAAGCCGAAGGCGCCGCCCGCGCCGCCCGCCGCGCTCGGCGCCGAGCGCGCGCGCATCCTGCTGCGCTCGCTCACGGTGCCGGGCTGGGGCCAGGCCACGCTCGGCCATTCGACCGCGGCCACCCTGTTCGCGCTGGCGGAAGCCGGGGTGTGGGGCTCGTTCACCGCGTTCCACCTCCAGCAGCAGATGCGCACCGACACCTACGAGCGCACCGCGCGGCTGTTCGCGGGGATCGACCTGGCGCGCCGCGACGTGGAGTTCCGGCGCATCGTGGGCGCGTTCGCGAGCAGCGACGAGTACAACCGGCTGGTGGTGGCGCGCGACGCGGCGAACCTGTACCTGAGCGACCCGCAGCATCCCGACTACGACGGCTACCGCGCCTACATCGAGGCGCACCGGCTGGGGGGCGGCGACGCGTGGAGCTGGGCCAGCGACGCCGACCAGACCCGCTTCCGCGGGCAGCGCAAGGACGCGCAGCGGGCGGCGCTGCGCGCCAACACCGCGCTGGCGCTCGCCATCGCGAACCGCATCGTGAGTGCCGTGCACGCCGCGCGCGTGGCGGGCCGCCCGGCCGGGCGGCCGCGCTCGTGGAATCTCGAGATGGCCCCGGTGGACGGCACCGACCCCACGGCGTTCCGGCTCGGGGTGCGCGCGAAGTTCTAGCCGGCCAGCCGGGCTGAAGGGAGCCCGATCTCCCGTGTCCCTCGTCCATTGCCTCACGCTCCTGGCGGCGCTTACCGCGGGCGACGCGCGGCCGGCCGCGCCGCGCGCCACCCACGCGCTCAGGCTCGTCGCGCCCGCCCCCCAGGCCGCGGGCGGGGGCGGCCGCGCGCAGGCGGTGGAGCCGAGCGGCGTGGCGGTCGACGCCTTCGGCCGCGTCTACGTGACCGACGCCGCGCTCCACCGGCTGCAGCGGTTCGACGCGCAGGGCCGCTGGCTCGGCGAGTCGGGCGCGCTCGGCAGCGATCCGGGGCAGCTCCACCGGCCCGCGGGCGTGGTGCCGTACGGCACGCTGGGGGT
>CAYHRW010000069.1:0-11639 GCA_964359105.1 uncultured bacterium | reverse complement strand
CCAGATCGGCTCGCAGCTCACCGGCGTGCTCTACATCCTCGACGAGCCCTCGATCGGACTCCACCACCGCGACAACCTGAAGCTGCTCGCCACCCTCACCCGGCTGCGCGACCTCGGCAACACGGTGGTGGTGGTGGAGCACGACCGCGACACCATGCTGGCCGCCGACTGGCTGGTGGACCTGGGCCCGGGCGCCGGGCGCCACGGCGGGCGGCTGGTGGCGGCGGGCCCGCCCGCCGAGGTGCGCCGGGTGCGCGAGTCGCTCACCGCGCAGTACCTGAACGGCACGCGCCAGATCCCGCTGCCGCGCGCGCGGCGACCCGGCGGCGGCGCGGCGCTCGAGGTGCTGGGCGCGCGCGAGCACAACCTGAAGGAAGTGGACGTGCGCTTCCCGCTCGGCGTGTTCACCTGCGTGACCGGCGTCTCGGGCTCGGGGAAGAGCACGCTGGTGAACGACATCCTGCTCGCCGCGCTCCAGCGGCGGCTGCACGAGAGCGGCCCGGTGCCGGGGGCGCACCGCTCCCTCCGCGGCGTCGAGCGCATCGACAAGGTGGTGGCCATCGACCAGAGCCCGATCGGGCGCACGCCGCGCTCGAACCCGGCGACCTACACCGCGGCCTTCGGCTTCATCCGCGACCTGTTCGCGCAGCTCCCGGAGTCCCGGGTGCGCGGCTACGGGCCCGGGCGCTTCTCGTTCAACGTGAAGGGCGGGCGCTGCGAGGCCTGCCGGGGCGACGGGCTCAAGAAGATCGAGATGCACTTCCTCCCGGACGTGTTCGTGCGCTGCGACCTGTGCCACGGACGCCGCTACAACCGCGAGACCCTGGAGATCATGTACAAGGGCCGCTCGATCGCCGACGTGCTCGACATGACGGTCGAGGAAGCGCTCGAATTCCTGGGCGCGGTCCCGCCGCTCAGGCGCAAGCTCGAGACGCTCAAGGGCGTGGGTCTCGGGTATATCCATCTGGGCCAGTCGGCCACCACGCTCTCCGGCGGCGAGGCGCAGCGCGTCAAGCTGTCGGCCGAACTTTCGCGGGTGGCGACCGGCCGGACGCTGTACATTCTGGACGAGCCGACGACGGGCCTCCACTTCGAGGACGTCCGCGTGCTGCTCGAAGTGCTGCAGGCGCTGGTCGAGCGCGGGAACTCGGTGGTGGTCATCGAGCACCACCTCGACGTGGTCAAGAGCGCCGACTGGGTGATCGATCTGGGTCCGGAAGGCGGCGACCGCGGGGGCACCGTGGTGGCCGCCGGAACCCCCGAGGCGCTGAGCCGCGTGCGGGGGTCTCACACCGGCGAGGCTCTACGCGAGGTGCTGCACGGATGAATCCCATCACTCCTGTTCCCACCGAGGCTCCGCGAACGCCGAGCCCGCTCACGCAGCGCACCATGAAAGCGGTGGTGAAGGCGCAGGCGGGACCCGGCGCCGAGATCCGTGACGTGCCCGTCCCCACCGTGGGGGCGGGCGAGCTGCTGCTGCGGGTGCTGCGCGCGGGCGTGTGCGGCACCGACCTCCACATCTACGAGTGGGATCGCTGGTCGCAGGACCGTCTCAAGCCGCCGGTCACGCTCGGCCACGAGTTCGTCGGCGAGATCCTGGCGCTGGGCGCGGGCGTCACCGAGTTCCGGGCGGGCGAGCGCGTCTCGTGCGAGAGCCACATCGTCTGCAACCACTGCCTGGCCTGCCGCACCGGCAACGGGCACGTGTGCCAGAACACGAAGATCCTGGGCGTGGACGTGAACGGCGGCTTCGCCGAGTACGTCACCGTGCCGGCCACCAACGCATGGCGCGCCCCCGGCAACATCCCCATCCAGGTGGCGGCGGTGATGGAGCCGCTCGGGAACGCCGTGCACACCGCCTTCGCCGGGCCGCTCGCCGCCTGCAACATCGCGGTCACCGGCTGCGGCCCGATCGGCCTGTTCGCGGTCGGGGTGGCGCGCGCGGCCGGAGCATCGCGCGTGATCGCCAGCGACGTCTCGCCCTACCGGCTCGATCTCGCGCGCCGGATGAACGCGGACGCGGTCGTGGACGCCTCGAAGGAGGACTTCGTCGCGCGCGTCATGGAGATCACAGGCGGCAAGGGCCTGGACGGCGTGCTCGAGATGTCGGGCAACCCGCAGGCCATGCGCGACGGGCTGGCGGCGCTGCGGAACGGCGGGCGCATGTCGCTGCTCGGGCTGCCCAGGGAGCCGTTCGAGCTGGACTGGAACCGGCTGGTGATCTTCAAGGGCATCACGCTCTACGGCGTGATCGGGCGGCGCATGTACGACACCTGGTACCAGATGGAGAACCTGCTGGGCTCGGGCCGCCTCGACATCCGCCCGGCCATCACCCACGTCATGCCGATGGAGCGGTTCGCCGAGGCCATCGCGCTGCTGCGCTCGGGGAGCGCGGGCAAGGTCGTGCTCGTCCCCTGGGGCCAGAGCGCGTAGGGGAGGGCGGGATGGACGCGACGCTCAGGCTCCAGCTCCAGGCCGAGCTGGAGAAGATCCGCCAGGGCGGGCTCTACAAGGACGAGCGCGTGCTGGTCTCGCCGCAGGGGCCGGTCGTGCGGCTCGCCGACGGGCGCGAGGTGCTGGTGTTCTGCGCCAACAATTACCTCGGCCTCTCCAGCCACCCCGAGGTGATCGCCGCGGCGCACCGCGCGCTCGACAGCCACGGCTACGGGCTCTCCTCGGTGCGCTTCATCTGCGGCACCCAGGACCTCCACAAGACGCTCGAGCGCAGGATCGCGGAGTTCGTGGGCACCGACGACACGCTGCTCTACGCCGCCTGCTTCGACGCCAACGGCGGGGTGTTCGAGCCGCTGCTGGGCGAGGAGGACGCGATCATCTCCGACGCCCTGAACCACGCCTCGATCATCGACGGGGTGCGGCTGTGCAAGGCGCAGCGCTGGCGCTACGCGAACAACGACATGGCCGGGCTCGAGCAGTGCCTGAAGGAGGCCGGCGCGAAGGGCTGCCGCCACAAGCTCGTCGCCACCGACGGCGTCTTCAGCATGGACGGCACGGTGGCTGATTTGAAGTCGGTCTGCGACCTGGCCGAGCGCCACGGCGCGCTGGTGATGGTGGACGACTCGCACGCGCTCGGCTTCGTCGGCCGCACCGGGCGCGGCTCGATCGAGCACGCCGGGGTGCGCGGGCGGGTGGACATCGTCACGGGGACGCTGGGCAAGGCGCTGGGCGGAGCGATCGGCGGCTTCACCACCGGGCGCGCCGAGATCATCGAGATGCTGCGCCAGCGCTCGCGGCCCTACCTGTTCTCGAACACCCTGCCGCCCATGGTGGTGGGCGCCAGCATCGCGGTGCTTGATCTGCTGTCGCGCACCACCGAGCTCAGGGACCGGCTCGAGGCCAACACCCGGAAGTTCCGTTCGGACATGACCGCGGCCGGCTTCGAGATCAGGCCCGGGGAACACCCGATCGTGCCGATCATGCTCTACGACGAGAAGCTCGCCCACGACATGGCGCGCCGCCTGCTCGATCAGGGCGTCTACGTCATCGGCTTCTCCTACCCGGTGGTGCCGAAGGGGCAGGCGCGCATCCGCGTCCAGATCTCGGCGGCCCACGAGCCCGTCCATCTCGACCGGGCGGTCGAGGCGTTCACGCGGGTCGGGCGCGAGCTGGGGGTGCTCAAGGGGGTGAAGGAGGCGCGCGCGTAGGGCGCCCGCTCCGCATGGGCCTGCGACGACTCGCGTGCCTCTGCCTGACCGCCTGCGCCATCGGCGTCACGGCCGGCGGCTCCGGCGCGGCCGGCCTCGGCAACATCTACCGGAGCGACCCGCGCGACACCCTCGAGACCGTGACGCTCGAGCGCCTGCTCCCTCCCGGCACGCGGCTCGTCTCCGCCGATCTGCAGGTCGTGAACGAATCGGGGCCGGACGCCTGGACCGCCGACGGCGACTTCCGCTCCATCCCGGGCACGCCGGACACCACGCATTTCGACGAGGTGAATCTCTACTGGCACCTCGACCATTACTTCCACGAGTTCCTCGCCGCGCTCGGCTACGGCGGGCCGGCGAACCCGGTGGTGGCGCATCTCATGAACACCACCGGCTCGGGCAACACGCAGCCCGGGCTGGCCTCGGACCGGGCGATCTGGCTCATGATCAACACCGGGGCGTGGGAGGACCCGGCCCGGGCGGCGGATGTCATCTACCACGAGGCGCAGCACGTGGTAACGCTCGGCTACATGCATCCCTCGAACGCCGAGTCGTTCGCCCTCAACGAGGGCTTCTCCGACTACTTCGCGGCCGCGGCCACCGGGGACCCGGTGTACGGCGAATGGGTCTATCGCAACCCCGGTGGCACGACGCGCGTGGACTCCCCGGCCGAGGTGTTCCACTACGCGCACTTTGACCAGGTCGCGTACGGCGGCAACCCGGTCCGCGACCCGCACGCGAACGGGATGATCTGGTCGGGAGCGCTGTGGGACCTGCGGGGGACCATCGGCGCGATCGCCGACCGGCTCGCGTTCGAGAGCCTGGCGACCCTGCCTTCACCGGCGAGCTTCGCCTGCGCGGCGGACGCCGTGCTGCAGGCCGACGTGGACCACCACGGCGGCGAGCACGCGACCGGGATCCGCGCCGCGTTCGCCGGACGCGGCATCGGCACGAGCCTCCCGGCGGTGACGCTGATGGGGCCGTCCGAGCTCGCGCCCGGCGCGGCCGGCACGTTCACGGTGCGGACCTGCTGCGGCCTCGCACCCTACCGCTTCGCCTGGTGGCGGCGCCGGCAGCCGGACGAGGAGTCGTCCGCCTGGGAGCGCGTGGGGGAGGGGGACTCGCTCACGCTGTTCGACACGTCGCGCTTCGAGCTCCGGGTGGTGGCCAGCGACGCGCGCGGCGACAGCGGCGCCGACCGGCGCGCGGTGGCGGTGCGCCCGCCCCGGCCGGCGCTGGACGCTCCCACCGTCGCCATCGCCGGACCGGTCCGCCTGGCGCCGGGCCAGACGGGGCGCTTCTCCGGCGAGATCACCGGAGGCCTCAGGCCGTTCGCCTTCCGCTGGCGGCAGTACCGGGATTCGCCCGGCGCGCCGATGCGCGACGTCGGGAGCTGGCTGAACGTCATCACCTCGGACCTCGGCAGCTTCTTCCTCGAGTTCCACGTCACCGACGCGACCGGCCACCGGGGTGCGACCGCGGTCCACGTGATCGTCGCGGAGGCCGCGGCCGGCGCGCCCGCGCTCGCGCGCGATTCGGGCGTGCCCGCACGCGGGCGGCCGGTGGGGCTGAGCGTTCACGTCGAGGCTCAGGGTCCGGTGCGCCTCGCGGTCTACGACCTGGCGGGACGCGTGGTCGCGCGCCTGCACGACGGCACGCTCGCCGCGGGGCGGCACCGCTTCGCGTGGGACGCGCGCGCGGCGCAGCCCGGCGTCTACTTCGTGCGCCTCGAGAGCCCGCTCGGCACCGCCACGCGCAAGCTCGTCCTCGCGCCGTGACGCCGGCGCTCCGCGTGACGTCGCGCGGGCCCGGTTGCCTTGACCACCCCCGGGCCATCCGATACTTTGCGTGCGTTTCACCACCCGGGAGCTGAACGTGCACCCGAACACCACCTCCAGGCGCACCCCGTTCCACGATTTCCACCGAGCGGCCGGAGCGAAGCTCGTGGAGTTCGCCGGCTTCGAGATGCCCGTGCGGTATGGTGGAGACGTGCGCGAGCATCTCGCGGTCCGGAACGCCGTGGGGCTGTTCGACATCACCCATATGGGCGAGTTCCGGGTCACCGGAGCGGGCGCCGCGGAGTTCATCCACCGCGCGGTCACGAACGACGCGCTGGGGATGGAGGTCGGACAGGCCATCTACACGCCGATGTGCCGCCCCGACGGCGGCATCGTGGACGACCTGCTGGTCTACCGCTTCGCGGACCACTTCATGCTGGTGGTGAACGCCTCCACCACCGCGAAGGACCTGGCCTGGCTCCAGGAGCATGCGCCCAGGGCCGTCGAGATCACCGACCTCTCGGACGAGACCGCCCTGCTGGCGGTCCAGGGCCCGCGGGCGGAGCAGGTGCTGAGGGGCCACGTGCCCGACGCCGCGCTCCAGCTCGGCTTCTACCGCTTCATGGAGGGCCCCGCCTTCGACGCCCCGGCCGTGATCTCGCGCACCGGCTACACCGGCGAGGACGGCTTCGAGCTCTACTTCCACCCGCGCTTCGCCGCGCAGGTGTGGGAGGGGATCGTGCGGGCGGGGGCCACGGCCGGGCTCGAGCCGGTGGGCCTGGGCGCGCGCGACACGCTGCGGCTCGAGATGGGATACGTGCTTTACGGGAACGACATCGACGACACCACCACGCCGCTCGAGGCGGGGCTGGGCTGGACCGTGAAGCTGAAGAAGGAGGGTTTCGCCGGGCGCGACGCGCTGCTCCGCCAGAGGGAGCAGGGTCTCGCGCGCAGGCTCGTGGGCTTCGAGCTCGACGGGCGGCGCGTGCCGCGCCACGGCATGGCGATCGAATCCGGCGGACGTCCGGTGGGGCGGGTGACGAGCGGCACGTTCAGCCCGAGCCTCGAGCGTCCGATCGGCATGGGCTACGTGGAGAGCGCCTTCGACCGGCCCGGCGGCACGCTGGAGGTGGTCGCGGGCGGTTCGAAGTTGAGCGCGCGCATCGTGCCACGTCCGTTCTGGACGCGCGGCTCGCGCCGCTCCTAGAGGAGGTTCGCTTGGCCTTCCCCGATGACCTCCGGTACACGCCGGAGCACGAGTGGACCCGCCTCGAGGGCGGACTGGTGACGGTCGGCATCACGAGCTACGCCACCGACCAGCTCGGGGACGTCGTGTTCGTGGAGCTCCCCGCGGCGGGGAAGCAGCTCGAGGCCCAGAAGGCCTTCGGCGTGGTCGAGGCGGTCAAGACCGTGAGCGACCTGTTCGCCCCGCTGGCCGGCGAGGTGGTCGAGGTGAACGCCGCGCTCGCGGACAATCCGGCGCTCGTGAATCAGGACCCGTTCGGCGAGGGCTGGATGATCCGGCTCAAGCCTGCGAACGCTGACCACCTGATGAAGCTCCTTTCCAGCGTGGACTACGAGAAGTTCGTGGAGGAGCAGCACGCATGAGTTTCGTCGGCCTGACGCGCGACGAGGAGCGGCGGATGCTGGCGGGCATCGGGGTCGCGCGCTTCGAGGAGCTGCTCGCCGCGATCCCGAAGGAGGCGCTGTGCGAGCGTCCGCCCGCGATCCCCGGGCCGCTCTCCGAGATCGAGCTGCGGCGGCTGCTCGGCGACTGGTCCCGCGAGAACCACGCGGCGGACGCGGTGTCGTTCCAGGGCGCCGGGCTCTACGACCACTGGATCCCGGCGGCGGTGGACGCCCTGGCCGGCCGCTCCGAGTTCGCCACCGCCTACACGCCCTACCAGGCCGAGGTGGCGCAGGGCACGCTCACCGCCATCTTCGAGTTCCAGAGCTTGATCGCGGAGCTCACCGGCTGCGACGTCGCCAACGCCTCGATGTACGACGGGGCCACCGCCATGGTCGAGGCGGTGCTGCTGGCGCGCCGGCACACCGGGCGGAAGCGCGTGGTGGTCGCGGGGCTGGTGCATCCGCATCACGTCGCGGTGCTGCGCACCTACCTCGACCCGGCCGAGGTCACGCTCGTGCCCGAGGCCCCCGGCCTCGCCACGCCCGAGGAGGTGCGGGCGGTGACGGGCGCCGACGTGGCCTGCGTGGTCTACCAGCAGCCCGACTTCTTCGGCCTGATCGGGAGCCCGCACGCGCTTCACGCGCTCGCCCACGAGGCGGGCGCGCTCGCGGTGGCGGTCTGCGACCCGATCGCGCTCGCGCTGCTCGAGCCGCCCGGACGCTCGCCGGCGGACGGCCCGCGCGCCGCGGACATCGTGGTGGGGGAGGCCCAGTGCCTCGGCAACCCGGTGTCCTTCGGCGGTCCGCTGCTCGGCTTCTTCGCCGCCCACCAGAGCCTGTTGCGCGGACTGCCGGGCCGGCTCGCCGCGCAGACGGTGGACCGGCAGGGCCGGCGCGCCTTCACGCTCACGCTCCAGACCCGCGAGCAGCACATCCGCCGCGAGAAGGCCACCTCGAACATCTGCACCAACCAGGGGCTGCTCGCGCTGCGGGCCACCATCTACATGGGCCTGCTGGGACGCGAAGGGATGCGCGAGGTGGCGGAGCTGTGCGTCCAGAAGACCCACCATGCGGCCCGACTCGTGCAGGGCATCCCCGGCTACCGCCTCCCCTTCACGGCACCGTTCTTCCGCGAGTTCGTCGTGGAGTGCCCGATCGGGGCGCGCGAGGTCATCGAGACCGGGCTCGAGCACGGCGTGCGTCCCGGCGTGAACCTGGGGCGCTTCCGGCCCGAGTGGAAGAACCTCCTGCTGGTCGCCGTGACCGAGCAGCGCAGCCGCGACCAGATCGAGCGCTGGGCCGAGGCCCTGAAGCAGGCGGGAGGCGCGCGGTGAGCGCGGAGCGCAGGCTCCTGATCGAGCAGGGCGGACCCGGGCACCGCGGCCCCGCGCTGCCCGCCTGCGACGTGCCGGCGCGCCCGCTGGCCGAGCTGCTGCCCGGCGTCCCGCTGCGCGACGAGCTGCGCTTCCCGCAGGTGACCGAGCCCGAGGTGGTGCGGCATTTCATCGAGCTCTCGACGCTCAACCATCACGTGGACCGGGGCGTCTATCCGCTCGGCTCCTGCACCATGAAGCACAACCCCAAGATCAACGACGAGCTGGCCTCACTGCCGGGCTTCGCGCAGGCGCACCCGCTGGCGGGCGACGGCGCGACCCAGGGCTGCCTCAAGGTGATCGCCACGGTGCAGCGGCTGCTCGCCGAGATCACCGGGTTCGCCGCCGTCACGACGCAGCCCGCGGCGGGCGCGCACGGCGAGCTGACCGGCCTGCTCCTGATCCGCGCGCACCATCGCGCGCGCGGCGAAGGGGAGAAGCGCCGCCGGGTGATCGTCCCCGACTCCGCGCATGGCACCAACCCGGCGAGCGTGAACCTGGTCGGCTACGAGACCGTCGTCATCCGTTCCGGCGACCACGCCACGGTGAGCCTGGAGTCGCTCGAGAAGGCGCTCGACGACCGCACCGCGGCGGTCATGCTGACGGTGCCGAACACGCTCGGCCTGTTCGAGCCTCAGGTGCTCGAGGTGACGCGGCTGGCCCACGCGGCCGGGGCGCAGTGCTACATGGACGGTGCCAACCTCAACGCGCTGGTGGGCCGGGTGCGGCCGGGCGACCTGGGCTTCGACGTCATGCACATCAACGTGCACAAGACCTTCTCCACGCCGCACGGCGGCGGCGGGCCGGGCGGCGGCCCGGTGGCGGTGGCCAGGCACCTCGAGCCGTTCCTGCCGGTGCCGCTGGCGGTGAGCGGGCCGGACGGGCGGTTGCGGCTCGACTGGGACCGGCCGCAGTCCATCGGCCGCGTGCACTCCTTCAACGGCAACTTCGGCATCCTGGTGCGCGCGCTGGCCTACATCCTGAGCCTCGGGCCCGAGGGGCTGCGCGAGGTGAGCAAGATGGCGACGCTGAACGCCAACTACCTGATGCGGCGCCTCGCCGGGACCTACGAGCTGCCGCACCCCGAGCCCTGCATGCACGAGTTCGTGCTCTCCGGCCGCGGGCTCAAGAAGCACGGGGTCAGGACGCTGGACGTGGCCAAGCGCCTGCTGGACTTCGGCGTGCACGCTCCCACCGTCTACTTCCCGCTGATCGTCGAAGAGGCGCTCATGATCGAGCCCACCGAGACCGAGACCCTCGACCGGCTCGACTACTTCGCAGCGGCGATGGAGCGGATCGCGGCTGAGGCGCGCGACAACCCGCAGCTGCTCCGCGACGCCCCGCACACCACTCCGGTGGGCCGGCTCGACGAGGGGCGCGCCGCGCGGGAGCTCAGGCTCAAGTGGGATCCGGCCGCGCGTGGCGCGCCGGCGCGGGAGTCCGCGACTTGCCGCTGACCGGCCGGCCGGACACGAGCCCCCGGCCGGGGCCGTCCGCCCCGGGCGGCCCCGAGGGCTCCGCGGGCGCGCCGCTCGAGTGGTCGTTCAACCCCTGGCGGGAGCGCCCGGCGCGCTCGGCGATGGCGGCGGCGCTCGGTCTCGCCATGTGCGCAACACTCGCGAGCCTCGGGGAGCCCGTCCTTCTGACCTTCGCGCTGTGCCTGGCTGCGCTCGCCTCGCTCGCGCCGCTGCTGGCGCCGGCGCGCTGCCGGGTGGACGACCAGGGCGCGACACGCAGCGGCCCGTTCGGGCGCGACCGCCGCGCCTGGCGCGACGTCCGCCGCGCGGTGCGCCGGCGCGCCGGGCTGCTGCTCTCGCCCCACCCGCGGCCGCACTGGCTCGACCCCTGGCGGGCGCTCGTCCTCCCGTTCCCCGGCGGCGAGAGCGAGCGGCTGCACTCCGAGCTGGAGCCGAGGCTGGCGCGTCATGGCCTCTGAAGAGCCGGCGCTCGCCCCCGAGGATCTCGCGCTGCTCGAGCGCCTGGCCGCCCGCGTGGTCGAGCTCAGGCTCGAGACCCCGGCGGTGCTGACGCTCGAGAGCTGCCGCCCGCTCTCGCTGATGGCGAGCCAGGCCATGATCTTCTTCGAGCCGCTGGCGCAGTCGCTGCTGCGGCTCCCCGAGTACAGGCGGTTCGCGCTGCTGGTCGAGCGCCGCGACGCGCTCGAGACCCTGACGCGCCTGATCGAGACGAGGGCCGACGAAGCACACGACCGGCGCCGTGGACCCGCGGCCCGGCGCGCCGCCCGGGGCGGCACCCGCACGCCCTGAAGCGGAGACCCATGGAGATCCGGCCCGAGAACATCCGGTCGATCCTCGCGACCGACTGCGGCTCCACCACCACCAAGGCCATCCTGATCGAGAAGCGCGCGGAGGGCTACCGGCTGGTGGTGCGCGGGGAGGCTCCCACCACCGTCGAGGCGCCGTTCGAGGACGTCACGCGCGGCGTTCTGAACGCGGTGCGGGAGGTCGAGGAGCTGGCCGGCCGCCGCCTGCTGGACGGCGACCGCATCCTCACGCCGCACCGGGGCGACGCCGGGGTGGACCTCTACCTCTCGACCTCGAGCGCGGGCGGCGGGCTGCAGATGGCGGTCACCGGGCTGGTGCTCCAGATGACCGGGGAGAGCGCGCAGCGCGCGGCGCTCGGGGCCGGCGCCATCGTGATGGACGTGATCGCCCTGAACGACGGGCGCCGCCCGCACGAGAAGATCCGGCGGCTGCGCCAGCTGCGGCCCGACATGATCCTGCTCTCGGGCGGCACCGACGGCGGCGAAGTGCGCCGCGTCGCCGAGCTGGCCGAGCTCCTGGTGGCGGCCGACCCGAAGGCGCGGCTCGGCGCCGGCTACCAGCTGCCGGTGATCTACGCCGGCAACCAGGCGGCGGCCCCGGTGGTGCGCGGGCTGCTGGCGCAGCGCACGGCGCTCACCGTGGTGCCGAACCTGCGGCCCGAGCTCGAGCGCGAGAACCTCAAGCCCGCGCGCGATGCCATCCACGAGCTGTTCATGGAGCACGTGATGGCCCACGCCCCCGGGTACAAGAAGCTCATGACCTGGTCGCCGGTGCCCATCATGCCCACCCCCGGCGCGGTGGGCATCATCATCGAGAAGGTGGCGCGGCGCGACCGCTTGTCGGTGGTGGGCGTGGACATCGGCGGCGCCACCACCGACGTGTTCTCGGTGTTCCAGGGCGTCTTCAACCGCA
>CAYHRW010000068.1:0-11748 GCA_964359105.1 uncultured bacterium | reverse complement strand
GCGATCCCCGCGCGGCCGCCAGGCGCGGGCGCGCCGTCCGCCTTCCCCGCGCGGGGTCACGATCCAGGCCGCCGGCCTATGGACCGAAGATCTTGGAATGCAGCTCCACGCAGCGCTGCCGGAGCTCCTCCGGAGCAACAGCGAATCCGGCCAAACGGTCTCGATTCGTTCTGTCGGTGACGATCCAGTACGTGTTGCTGCTCAGCCCCGTCTTCGATCCGCCATGCTGGCGCTCGAGGACCCCGGTGGCGATGAGCCGCGCGACATCATCGGCTGGGATGAGCCAGAATCCCACACTGCCGGCCGTGACGCCCATACAGAGCAGGCCATCGTAGTCGAGCCGGAGTTGGTCTCCAGCGCGCGGGTCGCGAACCTGCTGGAATCGGAAGCCGGGGTGCTCAGAACTCGCCTTCAACTCGATTCGGAGCAGGTGTCTGCTTGCTCCAGGTGCCCAAGCCACGTCATAGCGCTCCCGATTCGGCATCTTCTGCCACGCATCGCCCTCTGCGCGCAGCCAGAAAGCACACAGCTCAGGAGCAACGGTCTCGCCGAAGGTCTTCCCACTTAGACCTGCGAGGAAGTAGAGCGGAGATTCTCTGAGGTCGGCGTCGAGCGCCGCGCGGAGTTCAGCCGGGTCGAGCAACCCCCGTCCCGCCGCATAGGCCGCCAGGGCTTTCAAGTCGTTCTCTTCGGGATCGAGATCGGCGAACTTCTTCCCAAGCAGGGACTCGACCTCTGGCTCATTCATGTGAGGGCGGACGCGTGCCTCGAAGAGCGCACGGAGGGAAGCCCATGGACGGCGGAGTGCGGCCCGACCCTGGCCATGTCTTGCGCGGAGTTGCTCGCAGAGCTCTCGGAACCTGGCCCAGCGGTCTCCTGACGAGGTCACAAGGACAGGCTCTCCTGTGAGTTGCTCGCCGCGTCAGGTTCAGGGACGAAGTTGACCCACTCGACAGCGTGACCCGCGAAGCGCCGTGCCATGACCCGCAGTGCCTCGGGGTTGTCGTCCACCATCAGGAACCTCCGCCCGGCGCGCAGCGCGGCCTCCCCGGTCGTGCCGCTCCCCGCGAAGTAGTCCAGCACCAGGTCTCCCGGGCGCGAAGACGCCTGGATGATGCGGGTGAGGATCCCGAGCGGCTTCTGGGTCGGATAGCCGGTCTTCTCACGGCTGTTGGTCGGAACGATGGTGTGCCACCAGGTGTCGGTCGGCAGCTTGCCGCGCGCCGCCTTCTCGGGCCCGACCAGGCCGGGAGCCATGTAGGGGATCCGGTCGATGGCGTCGCGGTCGAAGAAGTACGCGTCGGGGTCCTTCACGTAGAACAGGATGTTGTCATGCTTCGCGGGCCAGCGATTGCGAGGCCGCCCGCCGTAGTCGTAAGCCCAGACGATCTCGTTCAGGAAGCAGTCCCGGCCGAAAATCCGGTCCATCAGGACCTTGACGTAGTGGACCTCGCGGTAATCGAGATGGAGGTAGAAAGAGCCGTGCCGCGCAAGGCAACGGTGGCCCTCCCTGAGACGGGGCTCCAGGTAACCGAGGTAATCTTCGTGGGTGTCGGCGTAGGCCTTCGAACCCGTCACGGTGCGTTCATACCGCTGGCCGCCGAAACCGACGTGGGCGCCATCGGCGCTGCGCTGCGCGCGCACCGTCCGGCGCACCTGGTCGCGGCCGGTGTTGAAGGGGGGATCGATGTAGACGAGGTCCACCGACCCGTCCGCGACTTGGTCACGCAGGTAGCTGAGATTGTCGGCGAGAACGATGGTGCCGGGATTCATCGGAGTACCCAGGGACTCGTGCGACCGCCGCATCGTCATGTAGCCCGGACCCTACCGGGGCGTGTGATGCAGGTCAATCGCAAGTCGTCGGCTGGCCTTCGCGCGAATCCTCCAGCAGATTCCTGGCTCCCACCCGGTGACAGATGCCGGAACCGCAAGGGACACGGGTCCCGACCGCGCGATCCGGCCCGTCAGGGAGGAACCTGCGATGAAGATCAACATCGGTGCCGGGGCCCGCGCGCGGCGCCGGGTGGTGGACGCGGGGCTCAGGGCCGGGGCCGCGTAGCCCGGGGGCGCGTCCCGAGGGGCCCGCGGCGAAGGCCGCGGTGGGGTGCGCTCCGGACCTCATCCCCGCTCCGCGCGCAGGCCGGAGCGGCGCCCCCGGCCGCTCCGGCCTCACGCGTTCGCGGCCCGCGCTACTTGGACGCCACGCCGAAGGCCAACAGCATGCTGATGAGGATGGCCATCAGGCTTTCGCCGGCGATGACGCCCGAGGCGACCGGGATCACGTAGTCGCCGGCCAGCTTCGGGCGGGCCTTCCCGAGCAGCAGCGCCGCGAGTGCGCCCGCGAACATCGAGATCGAGTTGTAGCCGGTGATGACGAACGCCAGCCCGAGGCCCATCGGGGAGGGGATGAACGGCTTCGCCTTCGGGAACGCGCGCTCGAGCAGCGGCAGCGCGAGCCCGACGAGCGCCCCGGCCAGCGCGCCGGCGCGCGCCGTGTCGTCCAGCGAGGCGACGCCCTTCGAGAGCAGCTCGGCGACGCTCCTCCACACCTGCGCGGCGGGCGCGGGGTAGCGGTCGGTTCCCAGCACCTCGGCGCTCGGCACCATGAAGTTCCACGCCAGCCCCACGGCGATCGCGCCCGGCAGGATGCCGGCCATCTGCGCGATGAACTGCTGGCGCGGGTTGGCGCCGAGCAGGTAGCCGCTCTTCAGGTCCGTGAGCAGGTCGGCGGCGCAGCCCGAGGCGTTGGCGGTCACCGAGGCGGTCATGATGTTGGTGGTCATGTTCGAGGGCGCGAGCACTCCGAAGGTGAGCTGCGTGACCTTGCCGAGCGCGCCCACCGGCGTCGTGTCGGTCTCGCCGGTGGCGCGGCAGGCCACCACCGAGAGCACGAAGGTGAGCAGCACCGCGATCACCCCCAGGGTGATCGGGATGTGCCAGACGAGCTTCTGCATCGCCACCACGCCCACCATGCCGAGCGCGAACAGCACTACGAACCAGCGGGTCGGTACCTCGATCGCGGCGAGCGGGTCGTCCTGCGCGGGCTTCTTCCTTCCGAACATCGCGCCCAGCCCGGAGAGCGAGCGGGCGATGCTGCGCCACTGGAAGGCGAGCGCCACCAGGCTCGCGACCACCATGATGGGCACGCCGGTCCACAGGCTCCAGCGCGTGATGTCGCGGAACGCGATCCCGTGCTGCGCGTTGCTCGCCACGATCACGCCCCGCTCGATCATCCACGGCGCCAGCACGAGGTAGTTCACGCACGCGCCGAGCAGCAGGCTCCAGGCGGTGCGGAAGCCCATGATGGCGCCGGCCGCCATCATGATGAGCCCCATGTCCCAGTTCATGGTGAGCCGCGTGAGCGGGAGGCCGCGCACCGCGAGGCTGCCGAACGGCACCGAGGACGGCATGTTCCACGGCATGAACGTGAAGGTGGCGTCGCGCACCCACGCCACCCCCGCGCCGAGCAGGCCGGCGGCCCCGAGCGCGCGCGCCTTCTTCACCGCCCCGCCGCCCGCCTGGTGCAGGCTGCGCAGCGTCTCGGCCGCGGCCACGCCGCTCGGGAAGCGCAGCTGCTCGACGTTGATCATCTGGCGCTTCATCGGCACCGCCATCACCACGCCGATCACCGCGAGGAACACGTTCCAGCCCAGCAGCACCCAGAAGTCCATCTGCTTGCCGGTGATCATCAGCATCGCCGCGATCGCCGAGATCATGGTGCCGCCCACCGAGTAGCCCGCGGCGGTGGCGGTGGACTGCATGCAGTTGTTCTCGAGGATGGTGAAGTCGCTGCGGACCAGACCCGGCAGCGCGACGCGCAGGCCGCGCCAGATCGAGAAGGAGAGGATGCAGGAGGTGATCGCCACGCCCAGGCCCCAGCCGGTCTTGAGGCCGATGTAGATGTTGGTGAGCGACATGACGCAGCCGAGCGCCGAGCCCATCACGACGGCCCGCAGCGTGAGCTGGGCCATGCGGTCGCCCGAGCCGGTGTAGACCTTCTCGAACCACTCGCGCTCGATCTCGTCGGCTGGCCGCTGCCGGCCGTCCGCCGTCACCGTGGCGATCGTGTGCAGCGCGCTGGTGGCCGGCGCTTCGCCTTCCGTCTCCGTCATCCGTTCCCTCCACGCGCAGCCCCGGGGGGACGACAGACTAAGCGGGCCCGGCGCGTGGCGCCAACCGGTTCGGAGGGATAGGCGGGCCTTGCACGGCCCGGCCGCGCCGTCCCATTGAACCCGCCGCGGGTTCGGAGCATCATGCGGCCATGGCCCACGCGGAAGCGACGCGCCTCGAGCAGGACGCGCGGCGCGAGAAGAACTGGAAGCGCTGGGGGCCCTATCTCGCCGAGCGGCAGTGGGGCACCGTCCGCGAGGACTACTCCGCGGACGGGGACGCGTGGGCCTACTTCCCGCACGACCACGCGCGCAGCCGTGCCTACCGCTGGGGCGAGGACGGGCTGCTCGGCATCACCGACCGCGAGTGCCGGCTGTGCTTCGCGCTCGCGCTGTGGAACGGGCGCGACCCCATCCTGAAGGAGCGCCTATTCGGCCTCTCCGGCGCGGAGGGCAACCACGGAGAGGACGCCAAGGAATCCTGGTTCTACCTCGACGCCACGCCCACGCACTCCTACCTCAAGGCGCTCTACAAGTACCCGCAGGCCGAGTTCCCCTACGCGAAGCTCCGGGAGGAGAACGCGCGGCGCGGCGCGGACGAGCCGGAGGTCGAGCTGGCGGACACCGGGGTGTTCGACGACGGCCGCTACTTCGACGTGTTCGCGGAGTACGCCAAGGCCGCGCCGGACGACATCCTGATCCGCATCACCGTGGCGAACCGCGGGCCGGAGGCGGCGACGCTGCACCTGCTGCCGACGCTGTGGTTTCGCAACACCTGGAGCTGGGGGCGCGAGGGCGAGGGCGGCGGCGCGAAGCCGCGGCTCTCGCGGGTCGCGGACGGGCTGATCCAGGCGGAGCACGCCACGCTCGGCAGCTTCCGGCTGGCCGCGGCGCTCGGGCCCTACGGGCGGCCGCCGGGGATGCTGTTCACCGAGAACGAGACCAACTTCAAGCGGCTGTACGGCGTCTCGAACACCACGCCGTTCGTGAAGGACGCGTTCCACCGCTTCGTGGTGAACGGCCAGTCGGGCGTGGTGAATTCGGGCAAGAGCGGGACCCGCTCCGCGTTCTACTACCGCGTGGAGATCCCGCCGCGCGAGCAGTTCGTGTTCCGCCTGTGCCTCTCCGCGGCCGACGAGGCGCAGGAGCAGCCGTTCGGCCAGGCGTTCGACGCGCTGGTCGAGCGGCGGCGCCGCGAGGCCGACGAGTTCCACGCCGCGCGCATCCCGGCCGAGGCCACCCTCGAGGAGGCCGCGGTGATCCGGCAGGCGACCGCGGGCCTGCTGTGGTCCGAGCAGTTCTACCACTACGTGGTGAAGGACTGGCTCGAGGGCGACCCGGCGCAGCCCGCGCCGCCGCCCGGGCGCGCGGCGGGGCCCGGCCGCGACTGGCTCCACCTCCACGCGCGCGACGTGCTCTCGGTGTCCGACAAGTGGGAGCACCCGTGGTTCGCGGCGTGGGACCTGGCCTTCCATGCGCTGCCGCTCGCCTCGCTCGACCCCGGGCTCGCGAAGCACCAGCTCGTGCTGCTCCTGCGCGAGTGGTACATGCACCCGAACGGACAGCTGCCGGCCCACGAGCTCGCGCTCGGGGACGTGAACCCGCCGGTGCACGCCTGGGCGTGCTGGCGCGTCTACCAGACGACCCGTCCGGCGGGGGCGCGCGACCGGCTGTTCCTCGAGCGCACGTTCCAGAAGCTGCTGCTCCACTTCGCCTGGTGGGTGAACCGCCGGGACCCGGCCGGTCACGGCCCGTCCGCGGGCGACTTCCCGGGGCTCGACGACCCCGGCACGTCCGGCCGCCCGCGGCCGCTGCCGGGCGGCGGGACGCACGAGCAGGCCGACGGCGCCGCGTGGACGGCGTTCTTCTGCACGAACATGCTGGCGATGGCGCTCGAGCTGGCGAGCGAGGACCCGGCGTACGAGGACCTGGCCGCGAAGTTCTTCGAGCACTTCGTGGCGATCGCCGACGCCATGGACCGGCCGGGCGGCCCGGGGCTGTGGGACGAGCAGGACGGCTTCTACTACGACCGGATGCCCGCCGCCGGCCGCACCGTCCCGCTGCGCATCCGCTCGATGGCGGGGCTCGTCCCGCTGATCGCGGTCGTGGTGCTCGAGCAGGACGTGATGGAGCGCCTGCCCGGGTTCATGAAGCGCGTGCGGTGGTTCCTCGGGCACCGCAAGGATCTTGCCGGCCGCATCGCGTGGATGGAGACCGGCTCCGTCCACCGGAACGCGCTGCTCGCGATCCCCTCGCGCGAACGGCTCGAGCGCGTGCTGCGGGTCATGCTCGACGAGAGCGAGTTCCTCTCGCCGTTCGGGCTGCGCTCGCTGTCGCGCGCCCACGCGGATCACCCGTTCGTGCCCGACCTGCCGGGCGCCGAGTACCACGTGGAGGACCGGCCGGACGAGTCCGCCACGCGGCTCCTCGGCGGTGGCTCGAGCTGGCGCGGCCCCGTGTGGTTCCCGCTCAACCACCTCTTGATCGAGGCGCTCGAGCGCTACCACCGCTTCTACGGCGACGACTTCACCGTCGAGTGCCCGACCGGCTCGGGCCGCCGCATGGACCTCGGCGGCGTGGCGTCGGAGCTTGCGGACCGGCTCTCGACGCTGTTCCTGCGCGGCGCGGACGGCCGGCGGCCGTGCGACGGCGACGACCCGCGCTTCGCCTCCGACCCGCACTGGCGCGACCTGGTGCTCTTCCACGAGTGTTTCCACGGCGACACCGGCCGGGGCCTGGGCGCCTCGCACCAGACCGGCTGGACCGCGCTCGCCGCGCATTGCCTGCTCGAGCGCGCGCGCGCCCGCGCCGCGGAGCCCGCCCGGGGCCTCGGCGTCGCCGGCTGATCGCGGTCGGCTGCAACCTTTCCGCAGGTTCCCCCGTACTTCGCGGCGACGGGGCGGGAGCATGAACCCACGGCCCCGCCCGGAGCCGCCGGCACCTCGACTTCACGCTCGGCACCGGTGGCGCCGAGGTCCAGCTCGAGTCGTTCCAGGGGACGATCCGGCTGCTGCGCGCCGGCGAGAAGCCCGTGAGAAAGGGCAAGGAGGAGTGACGATGGGCACCATCCTCGGAAGCACCGGTATCCGCCGCGTCGCGCGGCTCGGGGCGATCGCGGTCGTGGCCGCATGGTCGGTGGGGTTCGCCGTGGGCGACGTGCTGGCCGCACCGCTCCTCAAGGCGGCCACGATCGCGGAGCGCTCCGCTCAGGGCGGCGAGGACTTCCACTGGAGCTGGAAGGTGCCGGCGGGCAAGTCCCTCGAGATCGAGGGCGTGAACGGCGCCATCCACGCGGTCGCGGCCTCCGGCGACCGGGTCGAGGTGAGCGCGCGCAAGCACGCGCGCCACAGCGACCCGGGCAAGGTCACGATCGAGGTGCTGGAGCACGAGGGCGGCGTCACGCTGTGCGTGCGCTACCCGGACCGCGGGTGGGGCCGGCGCAACGAGTGCGCGCCGAACGGGAAGAGCCGCATGAGCACCCACGACAACGACGTCCAGGTGGACTTCGAGGTGCGGGTGCCGGCAGGCGTGCGCTTCGTCGCGCGCACGGTGAACGGCGGCGTGGACGTGGAGACGCTCGACGGGCCGGTCGAGGCCCGCACCGTGAACGGGTCGATCACGGTCTCGACGCGGCGGCTCGCCGTCGCCAGCACCGTGAACGGCTCGATTCGCGCCGCGTTCGGCTCCACGAGCTGGGACGGGCCGCTCGAGTTCACGACGGTGAACGGCAGCATCACGCTCGACCTGGCCGCGCAGGTCAACGCCGACGTGCAGGCGGGCACGGTGAACGGCGCGATCGAGACCGACTTCCCCATCACGGTGCAGGGCCGGTTCAACCGGCGGCATCTCGAAGGCACGATCGGGAAGGGCGGCCCGCGGCTCAAGCTCTCCACCGTGAACGGCTCGATCCGGCTGCGGATGGGGAAGGAGTCGTAGCGCGCCGGGCGCGCGGTCGCCCCATCGCCTCTGCTCCACAAAGTACTTGTCCAGCCTCGGCGGGCGCGCTAGGCTGCGGTCCATGTCGGCGCTCGGACCCATCCGCTCGCGCGAGCCGGAGCCCCCCGGACTCCAGGCGCACGCGATGGACAACCTGCGGTTCATCCGCCGCACCATGGAGGAGGCGGGTTCCTTCACCGCGGTGCCCGGCTGGGGCATGGTCGTGATCGGCGCCACCGCGCTGGCCGCGGCCGCGCTCGCGGCGCGGTTGCCGGCGCCCGGCTGGCTGCTGGTGTGGTCGGTCGAGGCCGCCGTCGCGCTCACCGTCGCGACCTGGGGCATGGCGGCCAAGTCGCGCGCCGCCGGCCAGCCGGTCTTCTCCGGCCCGGGCCGCCGCTTCGCGCTCAGCTTCTCGCCGCCGCTCGTGGCCGGCGCGCTCCTCACCTTCGTGCTGTTCCGCGCGGCGGACCTGGCCGCCATCCCGGGCGTGTGGCTGCTGCTCTATGGCACCGCGGTGGCGACCGGCGGCGCGTTCTCCATCCGCGTGGTGCCGGTGATGGGCCTGTGCTTCATGCTGCTTGGCGCCGCCGCGCTGTTTGTGCCCGCGGCGTGGGGCAACGCGTTCCTCGCCGCCGGCTTCGGCGGGCTGCACCTGGTGTTCGGCGTGCTCATCGCGAGGCGCCACGGTGGCTAGGTCGAGCGTGGCCCGGACCCGTCCCGACCGCGCTCAGAGCCGCGGGGCGCTGGGCCGCGTCGAGGGCCGCCGCGCCGAGGCGGCGCCGCCCGAGTTCGACCGCCTGATCCACGAGCGCCTGCGGCTCGGCATCGTGAGCGCGCTCGCGGTGAACGCGTCGCTCACGTTCCGCGAGCTCAAGGCGCTCATGAAGACCACGGACGGCAACCTCAGCGTCCACGCGCGCAGGCTCGAGGAGGCGCGCTACGTCGAGTGCACCAAGTCCTTCGAGGGCCGGATCCCGAAGACCGAGTACCGCCTCACCGCGACCGGCCGGCGCGCGCTCGAGCGCTACCTCGACCACATGGAGGCGCTGATCCGCGCCACGCGCGAGCGCTGACCGCCGCGTTTCCCGGAGTCCTCCCATGCCGCACCGCCGTCCGCCGTTCCCCGGAGCCGCCGCGCTGCACGTCGCCGTCATCATGGACGGCAACGGGCGCTGGGCCGCGGCGCGCGGCTGGCCGCGCAACGCCGGCCACGTCGCCGGCGCCGCCGCCACGCGCCGCACCGTGGAAACCGCGCGCCGCCTCGGGCTCGGCACGCTCACGCTCTACGCGTTCTCCTCCGACAACTGGCAGCGCCCCGACCTCGAAGTCTCGGCGCTCATGCGCCTGTTCCGCGAATACCTGGCGAACGAGACCGCTCGCTGCGTCGGGAACGGCATCCGGCTCTCGGTGATCGGACGGCGCGACCGGCTCCCGGTCGGGCTGCGCGAGGCGATCGAGACCGCCGAGGCCGCGACTGCCGGCTGCGCTGCGTTGCGCCTGCGCGTGGCCGTGGACTACTCGGCGCGCGACAGCATCGTGCGCGCCGCGCGCCTGCTCGCGCAGTCGCCCGCGGCGCCGTTCGAGCGCGCGCTCGGCGAGGCCTGCCACGACGGCGGGCCGGTCGCGCCCGTGGACCTGCTCATCCGCACCGGCGGCGAGCGCCGCCTGAGCGACTTCCTGCTGTGGGAATGCGCCTACGCGGAGCTGTGGTTCAGCGAGCGCATGTGGCCGGATTTCGGCGAGGCCGACCTCAGGGCCGCGCTCGCGGAGTTCGAGCGCCGCGAGCGCCGTTTCGGCCGCGTGAGCGAGGCGCAGGCCCCGACCGGCACCGGCGGCGGCGCGTGAGACGCGGCGGGAGGACTCGCGCATGGAACGGACGCTGATCGCCACCGGGACCCCGTGGGAGCCGATCGTGGGCTACTCGCGCGCGGTGCGGGTGGGCCCCTTCGTGTGCGTCTCGGGCACCACCGCGACCGACGCAGCGGGCCGCGTGGTGGCGCCGGGCGACGCGTACGCGCAGGCCGTGCAGACGCTGCGCAACCTGCAGTCCGCGCTGGAGCGCGCGGGCGCATCGCTCGCGCACGTGGTGCGCACGCGCATGTACGTGACCGACATCGCGCAGTGGGAGGCGGTGGGGCGCGCGCACGGCGAGTTCTTCGGCGCCATCCGCCCGGCCACCAGCATGGTCGAGGTCTCGCGGCTCATCCATCCCGACATGCTGGTCGAGATCGAGGCCGACGCGATCGTGCCGGAAGGCTGAGCGCACCGCCCCCGCGCCGCGTCGGCCGCTCCGGTGATGGCCGACGCGAGCGCGCCCCCGCGGACCGGCGGCTCGCGGCCGGCTCGCGATGGCGCGCAGGCGCGGCCGGCTCGCGATGGCGCGCAGGCGCGGCCGGTTCGAGATGGCCGCGCACGAGCGGCGGCGGTACTCTGTGGGTCCCCAACGCGGATATCCCCCGCTTCCCTCGGAGGTTCCCATGGCCGGCCACGAACGCGACTCCTTCCTGAAGACCTGGGAGCGCGAGAACCTGAGCACCATCCGCGTCCTCGACGCCCTTCCCGCAGACCAGTACGACTTCCGCCCAGACGGCGGCGGCCGCTCGCTCGGCGAGCTGGCGTGGCATCTGGCGGAGGTCGAGGCCTGCATGACCTACGGCATCGAGCAGGGCAAGTTCGACCTCGCGATGAGGCCGCCGAACCTCGAGCGCCCGCGCGACGTCAGGGCGCTGGCCGCCGGCTTCCGCCGCGCGCACGAGGACGCCATGACGCGCGTGCGGCGGCTCACGGACGAGGATTTCGACCGCACGATGCCGTTCTTCATGGGCGACCCGATGCGGGTCGGCGACGTCCTGTGGTTCGCGCTGCTCCATCACCTGATCCACCACCGCGGTCAGCTCGCGCTCATGTGCCGGCTCGCGGGCGGCAGGGCCCCGGGCATCTACGGCCCGAACCGCGAGGAGATGGCGGCGCTGAAGGCGCAGACCTGAGACGCCGCGCCACGGCCCGCACCGCCGACGCCCGCCCGGGACGCTGCCGCCGCGGGCGTTGGCGTCCGCGCGGGCCTCTGCTATAAGTCCCCGGCCACGCGCGTTCCCGGGACGCGGGCCCTCCGCAGTCCGCGTCCGATGCCGCGGGATCACGAGCCGTCTGGTCGGAGCCGGGGGTCCCATGGAGCTCCTCGAGTCGCACATAGACACCAGCAGCGACGAGTTCAAGGCCAACGCCGAGCACCACCGCGCGCTGGCCGCGGAGCTGCGCCGGCTGCTCGAGCAGGTCAAGCAGGGCGGCGGTGCGGACCAGGTCAAGCGCCACCGCTCGCGCGGCAAGCTGTTCGTGCGCGACCGCATCGAGCGCCTGCTCGATCCCGGCACCGCGTTCCTCGAGCTGTCGCCGCTCGCCGCGAACGGCCTGTACAAGGGCGAGGCGCCGTCCGCCGGCGTCGTGACCGGCGTCGGCACGGTCCACGGCCGCGCCGTCATGGTGGTGGCGAACGACGCCACGGTGAAAGCCGGCTCGTACCTGCCGCTGACCGTGAAGAAGCACGTGCGCGCGCAGGAGATCGCGCTCGAGAACCGGCTGCCGTGCATCTACCTGGTGGACTCGGGGGGCGCGTTCCTGCCGCTGCAGGACCAGGTGTTCCCCGACCGTGACCACTTCGGGCGCATCTTCTACAACCAGGCGCGCATGTCGGCGCTCGGCATCC
>CAYHRW010000067.1:0-11892 GCA_964359105.1 uncultured bacterium | reverse complement strand
TTCCCGTCCGTCAGGTCGGAGAGTGCCGCTCATCCCCGGATCCGTGCGACGGCGTCGCGATGCGTGCGCCGGGCTACACCGGCTCCGCGGCGCAGTCGTCCTCGACGCGGTCCACGCCGACGGTCCCGCTCCCGCAGCGCGCGCACGGCACCCGGTAATGCCGCACGTCCTCGCGCTCCATGAGCGCCCGCACCGTGGCGAGCGCCGCGGCGGGCTCGCCGTCCACCACCGCGCGCGCCGCGCGCGCCACCCCCCCGGCGAGCGGCGCGGCCGCCGCATTGGCGAGGAACGGCTCGCGCTCGAGCTGCGCCAGCAGGTCGGCCACGAGCACCGCACCGGTCGCGGCGGCCTCGGCGCGCATGCCGAGCGTCGCATACCCGTCCAGCTTGAGCGCGCGGTCCCAGAAGGTGTCGAACTCCAGGTGCGCCTCCGCCGCCCGCAGCACGCGCTCGTCCGGGCAGCCCGGCAGGTCGCGGCGCGCCCGTGACGCGGCGCGCTCGACCAGCAGCGTCCAGAGCAGCCGCCCCACGGTGAAGTCGCTCCACCAGGACGACTGCGGGCCGGCCTCTTCGCGCGCCCGCTCGATCGCCGCCGCGTCGGGCAGCCCCGGCGTCACCGCCACCGCTTCCAGCACCATCAGCGCCGCGCGGTCCCAGCGCGCCTCGCGGGTGTCGCCGGCGCGCGCCAGGTCCGTGCGCGCGCCGTCGAAGTCGCCGCGCCGCGCGCGCAGCACGCCGCGCGCGAGCCGCACCAGCCGCTCCTCCGGCTCCTCCTGCGGGTGGCTGTCCCGCTCGAGCGCCCGGTCATACGCGGCTTCCGCCGCCGCGAGGTCGCCGAGGCGCTCGGCGGCGATGCCCAGCGCGCGCCACAGGCGCGTGCGGTCGGCGCCGGGCCTGGACCCGGCCTCCGGCGCCAGCGCCTCGAGCTGCGCGCGCGCCCGCGCGAACGCGCCGGCCGCGAGCGACTCGAGCGCAGCGCGCACGGCCTGCGGATCGTCCGGGTGCGGCTCGGGGGGATTGAGGTCGGTGAGGAAGCGCGGGCGGTCGGGCAGGATCGCGTCGAGCGGCGCGGGAACGCAGTCCCACGCCGCCAGCACCGCGGCGAGGTTCTGGAGCGCGCCGAACAGCTCCTCCGAGCGCAGCTCGCCGGCGGTGAGCGGAGCGCCGCAGCCGGGGCACCGCGCGCCGTCCGCCGCGGCCGGGGCGAGCGCGTAAGGGGCCTGACAGGTCTCGCACCACGCGTCGAGCCCGCCGTCGCGCGGGCCGATCCACGCGCCCGCGTCGCACCGGTCACATCCCACGTGCCACCGCACCATGCGGGGACTATACAGGGAGAGCGCGCCGGGTGCAGCCGCTGGGCTCCGTTGCGATCGCGATGGAGGCGCGGCTTCAGCGGCCGAAGTAGAAGCCCAGCACCCCGCCGCTCGCGGCGAACAGCGCCGCCAGCGCCACGATGACGACGACGGCCGCGGCCAGCGTCCGCCGGCGGCGGCGGGGCCTGCGCGGCCGGGCCGGCGCGGTCCACTCGAAGCGGTGGCCTTCGCGGCAGGTGAGCACGACCACGCCGCGCTTCTCGGGCGCAGGCATCCGGCTGCGGCACACCGGGCACTCGACGAAAGCGGTGGTGACGGTCACGCGCGTGTCCTCCGGCCGGGGGCGCCCGGGGAGCGTCGCGCCCACCGGCCAGAAGAGGGCGAGTCGCAATTCCCGGGCCCGCGGCCGGGCGCGACGCGACGGCGGCCCGAACGGGCTGTGCACGGCCCGCTTGCGGAGCGGCCGCCGGCGCGGCGGATGGGCGTGCCCCCGCCGGGAGGCCGGGAAAGTGTCGGCGCCGCCTTACAGCCCGGAACCCGGCCGGACCCGTGCTGCGCGCGGCTGCCCGCACGATCCGGGCCGGGACGACAGCTCACTGGATCCCGCCCAGGCTCCCGACCCGCGTGCCGCGCTCGAGATAGATCTCGCGCTGGTCCTTCACACCGAGGCGGAAGTAGTACTCGGCCTCGCCCCCCGCAACGAAAGTGCGGGTGAAGGTGGCCTGCCAGCAGTGCAGGTCGCGCGACAGCGCGAAGCGCTGCGTGCCGACCTGGTTGAGCGTGAGGTCGTAGGAGGCCGAGTACTCGATCCCCCACGCGGGGCTGAGCTGGTAGCGCCCCACCAGGTTCGCGGTCTGCGCGCTCGACCAGCGCGGGCCGCTCGAATAGCCGCCCGAGTACGAGTAGGCCATCCCCAGCGACCAGTTCTCCTGGAAGCCGCGGTCGAGCTGCACCGTCTGGTCCACCGGGAGATCGGGCGTAGCGGCGCGCTGCCCGCCGCCGCTCGCGAGGTTGAGCCCGACGTTGTAGCCGAGCGTCCGCACCGGGCGCGGCGAGTACAGGTCGGTGCTCCAGCCCAGGTTCGCGTTCAGCACGCCCGGCGGCTGCAGGAACAGCGACGAGCTGATGGGCGAGAGCCCGTGCGGCTGGCGCTGCTCCCGGTACAGGAAGTTGTAGTTTCCGCTCATGGCCCACGCGAGCAGGTTGTCGAGGCGCTGGGTCTTGCCGCCGCGGTGGAACTTCACCTGGAAGCGCTGGTCGAGCCCGAAGCTCATGAACGCGCTCTTGAACCCCGAGACGCCGATGGTGCCGAAGCTGTTGAAGCGGTTGCGGCGGATGCCGAGCGAGTCCACGTAGGTGAGGTTCCTGAGCTGCGGGCTGTACGAGAGCGAGACGCGCGGCGACACGATGTGGCGCAGGCCTTCGAGTCCGAACACCCGCGGGCGGTACGTGCCGTAGAACGTGCTGCTCATCCCGAGCGCCGAGGACCACGAGCTCGCCGGGACCACGCGGTGCCCGAGCTCGTCGAAGTCGAACACCGCCAGGTTCGCGTTGACGCTCGGCTGGAAATTGATCCAGCCGAACAGCCGCCGCGAGTCGGAGAGCGCGGTGGCCGTGGCGAGGCCGCGTCGCGTGGTCATGCGCTGCCCGATCACGGTGGTCGAGTCGAGCACGCTGTCGCGCGTGAAGTGGCTGAAGCCCGCCACGTAGCCGCGACGCTCGTCCTGCGAGAGGAAGCGGCTGCTCAGGCTGAAGTACATCGTGCGCAGCGGCTTCTCGAGCGGCGTGCCCTTGATCAGGCCGAGGCTGCCGATGGCGCGGGTCGGGAACGCCACCGAGACGCTCGGCGTGGACTGCGTGAGGCTGGCCAGCGACGCCGTGGTGCCCACCGGGAAGCGGAACGCGCCCGTGCCCTCCAGGCTCTGGTCGGCGTCGAGATCCTCGCGGCGGTCCAGCACGGCGTTGATCGAGGCCCAGTCCGCGTTGTGCGAGACCGCGACGCTCGAGGTGAGGAAGCGGTTGAGGCGCTGCGCCAGCGGGCGCCCGAACAGGTTGCTGGCGTTGTAGTCCTTGCTCGACACGAACGAGGCGCGCGCCACCAGGCGCGTGCGCGGCGACACCTCCTGCGAGTGGTCGGCGCTGAAGTCCCAGTCCTCGCGCCGCGCGTTGGGGTTCTCGTTCCTCGCGAACGAGCCGCGGATCGAGCCGTCGAGGACGTACTGCAGCTTGTACTGGCCCTCCCCGCGCAGCACCCACGAGGGCTCGGCCTGGTAGTAGTCGCCGGCCACCGTGAGGTCCATGTAGTCGTTGGGCGCCCAGTAGTAGCCGGCGTTGCGCAGGAACTGCCCGGCCCGGTTGCTGAGGCCGAACTCGAACTGCGGGAACAGGAACCCCGAGTGGCGGCCGGGCTTGATGGGGAACACCCAGAACGGCAGCGCGAACAACGGCACGTTCCTGACGTAGAACACCACAGGCTTCGCCACCAGCTTGTCCTTGAGGTAGATCTTCATCCAGCGCGCGGCGAAGTGGTAGTGCGGCTGCTCCAGGTCGCAGGTGCTGTAGGCGCCGCTCATCACGTCGAGCTGGTTGTCACCCACCTTGCGGATCTGCGCGCCGTGGTAGAGGCCCTTCTCGTAGGCGGTCTCGGCCTTGTAGATGGTGCCGACGCGGCTCTCCATGTCGTAGGTCATGAGCCTGCCGGTGATCCGGTCGCCGCGGTCCTTGAGCACCGGGTTGCCCTCCGCGACCAGCGTCTGCCGGTCCACGTCGTAGCGCACGCGGCGCGCGTTGAGCTCGAGGTCGGCGTAGGTGAGGTGCGCCTCGCGGTCGAGCACGATGAGGCTCCTGGGCACCTGGAACTCGATGCTCTTCGCGTCGTAGCTCACGACCTCGCGCTTCGCGGCGGTCGTGTCGCCGGCCGCCACCGCCAGGTGGTACTCGCCCTGCGCCGCGCCCTCGACGCGCGCGCGGTCGATCTTGCGGTCCTTGAAGAACACGGTGATGGTGTCCCCGGTCGCGAGGTTGCGCTCGGCGGTCTTCCCGGCGCGCGGGACCGTCTGGTACTCGTTGCGCGCCTTCCCCAGCGCCACCAGGCTGTCGATGTCGTCGCGCGTGAAGTACACGTCCGCGCGGTCGCCGGAGAGGCGGCTGCTCTCGCCCACCGTGCCGGGGCGCGAGCCCACGTAGTCCATGACCGCGCCGCCGCGCACCACGACGCGCCGGACCACGCGCTTCTCGGTCCAGATCTCGAGCGAGTCCCCGGAGACGGTGGTCTGGTCGTCCCACGCGCGCGGGCTCCCGGTGAGCCAGCCGCGCTGCGCGCGGTCGTCGAACAGCGCGTGGTCGGCGCGCGCCTGAAGCGTGTCGCGCTCCACCCGCACCGAGTCGCTGGCCTCGGCGAGGCGCGCCTCGGTGTCCACCCGCAGGCGCACCGCGCGCAGCGCGGTCGTGCGCCCGTTCTCGTCCCGGGTGCTCAACACCGGGTCGCCGGTCGCCACCGCGACGCGCGTGGCGCGGTCGTAGTCCACGGCCGCCGCGTCGAGCTCGGTCTTGTTCTCCTCGTCCACGCCGTGCACGTTGCCGAGCGCCTGCACCAGCGAGGAGTCGCGGTAGTAGAACGCGCGGTCCGAGGTGAGCCTGAGCCTGCGGTCCCGCCCCTCCACCGGCCCGGCCAGGTCGGCGCGGCCCGCACGCCGGTCGTAGGTGCCGGACGGCGCGCGCAGCGTGATCTCGCGGTCGCGCACCACCACGTTCCCCTGGAGCTGGAGCAGGTCGGCGTTCTCCGAGTAGGAGGCGTGGTCGCAGGTCATCGTGGTGGTGGTGTCCACCATCTTCACGTGCCCGTCCAGGTAGAGCATGCCGAGCGCCTTGAGGTAGCGTCCGGCGTCGGCGGTGAGCACGGTGCGGGCGCGGGTGATGCGCACGTTCCCGTTGAGCTGGACCACGTCGCCCTCGGGGCCATGGCTCCCGGTGACGTTGTCGGCCTGGATGTTGAGCGGCGCGTCGCCCGGCGCCGCCGCCGCAGGCGCGGCCGCGAGCGCCGCGAGCAGCATGGCGAGAGCGAAGCCGGACCTCGTCACAGCCACTCCCCGGGCGCGCCGCCCCATGCCTCCATCGCCTCGCCCACCGCGAACAGCGAGCCCGCCAGCAGCACGTGACCGCCGCCGGCGGCGAGCGCCGACTCGATCGCGCGCCGCACGTCGGGCGCCGGCTCGGGCGCCAGCCCGGCCTCGCTCGCGCGGTGCGCCAGCTCCTCCGCCGGGAGCGCGCGCTCGTTGCGGCTGCGCGTCACCAGCAGCCGCGCGGCCGGGGCGAACTCCTTCACCACGCGCGCGATCGCGAGCGCGTCCTTGTCGCGCGACAGCGCGAGCACCACCGCCCGCGGCGGCGCGAACCCGAGGTCCTCGCGCCACGCGCGGGCGAGCGCGCGGAAGCCGTCCCGGTTGTGCGCGCCGTCCCACCACAGCCGCGGCTCGGTCGGGCAGGGCTCGAGCCGCCCCGGCCAGCGCGCCTCGGCGAAGCCCTCGACCACCGCGTCGGCGGGGATCTCGACGCCGCTCTCGGCGAGCGCCGAGAGCGCGGCCAGCGCGGTGCGCGCGTTCTCGAGCTGGTGGCGCCCGCGGAGCCCGGTCTCGAGCTCGAGCGTCCCCCACGGCGGGGCGTCGGCCGCGAAGCGCAGGCCGTCGGGCCCCGCCGCCCGCAGCACCACCGCCGCGCGCTCGGTGGCGAGCACCAGCGGGGCGTCGCACTCCGCGGCGACCCTCTCGATCACGCGCGCCGCGGCCGGCTCCTCGACCGCGCTGACCAGCGGGACCTCGGGCTTCACGATCCCCGCCTTCTCGGCGGCGACCTTCTCGAGCGTGTCGCCCAGCAGCTCGGTGTGGTCGAGCCCGACCGAGGTGATCACCGTGAGCGTGGGCTCGAGCACGGTCGTGCAATCGAGCCGCCCGCCCAGCCCCACCTCGACCACGCCCCACTCGACGCCGCGCGCCGCGAAGTCGTCGAAGGCGAGCGCGGTGCACACCTCGAAGAAGGTGCGGTCCTTCCCGTCCTTCATCTTCTGGACGAGCGCGAGCCGGCGTGCGAGACGCGCCTCGTCGGCCCACTCGCCGTCCACGCGGACGCGCTCGCGGAAGTCCACCAGGTGCGGCGAGGTGAAGAGCCCGGTGCAGACGTTGGCGGCGCGCAGCACGCGCTCGATGAACGCGCACACCGAGCCCTTGCCGTTGGTGCCCGCGACGTGCACCGAGGCCCACTCGCTCTGCGGGTCGCCGAGCGAAGCGAGCAGCGCACGCGTGCCATCGAGGCCGAGCTTGTCGCGCCGGCGCTCCGGCCCGTAGAGAGCTTCGATGGACTGCTGGAAGGTGGGTTTCACCGCGTGGTCGTCGGGTCCGGTCCGGTTCGTCCGTCCGCCGCGGGGAGCTCGGGGTTCGGTGTGTGCGGGGAGACTCCGTCCCGCGGCGCGAAGCCGCGGGTCGAGCGCCAGAAGAACTCGAGCAGGCGCGCGGCCTCGTCGCGCATCTGCTTGCGGTGGACGATGCGGTCCACGAAGCCCTTCTCGAGCACGAACTCGGCGCGCTGGAAGCCCTCCGGCAGGTCCTCGCCGATGGTCTGGCGGATGACGCGCGCGCCGGCGAAGCCCACCAGCGCCTTCGGCTCCGCGAGGATCGCGTCGCCGAGCGAGGCGTAAGAGGCGAGCACGCCCGCCGTCGAGGGATCGGTGAGGATCGAGAGGAAGGGCAGCCTCTCGTCCTGGAGCCGTGCCAGCAGCGCCGCGGTCTTCGCCATCTGCATGAGCGAGAGGATCCCCTCCTGCATGCGCGCCCCGCCGGTGGCCGAGACGATGACGAGCGCGCGGCGCTCGGCGATCGCGACCTCGATCGAGCGCGCCACCTTCTCGCCCACCACCGAGCCCATGCTCCCGCCCATGAAGAAGAAGTCCATGAGCGTGAGGCTCACCGGCTTCCCGCCCACCGTCGCCACCCCGGAGAGGGCGGCGTCCTTCATGCCGGTGTCGCGCTGCGCGTGCCTGAGCCGGTCGGGGTACTTCATCTTCGCGTCGCGGAACTGCAGGGGATCGCCCGCCTCGAGATCGGCGAAGCGCTCCTCGAAGGAGCCCGGGTCCACCAGGAAGGCGAGGTAGGTGCGCGCCGGCACGCGGAAGTGGTGGCTGCACTGCGGGCAGGTCCACAGGTTCTCCTCCAGCACGGTCTGGAAGAGCGCCTCACCACAGCCGTCGCACTTGGTCCACAGGCCTTCGGGGACCTCGGAGCGCGCGGCCTGATCCGCTCGGGTCTTGATGCCGGTGCGCTCGCGCTTGAGCCAGGACATGTCAGTGGGATCCTGCGGTCGGGAGCCGGCCCCGGTCCGCGGGGCCGGCGGCGCGCGGGGCCGCCTCCGCGGCGGGGCCCGTCCACTCCATGATCAGTGCGTCTTCGCCCGTGTCACCATAATACCCGCGGCGCAACCCCGCCAGCCGGAATCCGAACGCGCGGTAGAGCGCCTGGGCCGCGAAGTTCGAGACCCGCACCTCGAGCGTGACCTGGGCGGTCTCGAGCGCGCGGGCCCGCGCCAGCAGATCCTCGAGCAGCGCGCGGGCCACGCCGCGGCGGCGTGCCTCCGGGACCACCGCGAGGTTGCCGAGGTGCCCGGTGCCCGCGCCCAGCCACGCCACCAGGTAACCCGCGCGACACCCGCCGCGCTCGGCGACGCGCGTCCACGCCATCGCCTGCGCGAGCTCGCCCCGGAAGAACGACTCGGGCCACGGGTCGCTGAACACGCGCCGCTCGGTCTCCGCCGCCCACGGGATGTCGGCGACCGCGAAGTCGCGGAGCACGATCTCCTCCGCCGCGCTCGCGCGGTGCCGCACGCGCTCTTCGGCCTGCGCCGAGCGCACGTAGAGCGGGCGCGGCGCCGCGTGCGGCGCGGGCAGCCCGGCCGCGGGACCGCGCGCCGAGAGCGCCGCCCCGGCGAGGTCGAGCGCCGAGAGCCCCGCGAAGCGGAACGCCGGCGAGGTGCTCCCGCGCCACGCGGCCTCCAGCGCCTCCTGCTCGCGTGCGGCGCCCGGCCCCACGAAGCGCAGCCCCGGGCTCCCCGGCCCGCTCCCGAGCGCGGCGAGCGCCTCGGCGGCCGCGGCCAGCACCTCGGCCACCGTGCCGACGCGCGGCGCCGCGACCAAGCTCACCGCGCCGCGCGCGTCGGCGCGGAAGAAGCCAGCGTAGAGGTCGCGCCGCCCCGCCGGCACCAGCGGCACCACCAGCGCGCGCTTCGCCCGCGCGCCGTGCGCGAGCGCGGCGAGCGAAGAGGCGCCGGCGAGCCGCGCGCCCGCGGCGAGCGCGAAGGCCTCCGCGCTCGCCAGCCCCGCACGCACGCCCGTGAACGAGCCGGGACCGAGGTCGGCCGCCACCCAGGCCAGCGCGCGCGGCGCCACGCCCGCGCGCGCGAGCGCCTCCTTCGCCAACGGCGCGAGCCGTCGCGTGTGGCCGTGCCCCACCTCCTCGGCCAGCTGCTGGAGCGTCTCGCCTCCTGCGCCTGCCACCAGCACCTCGACGTGCGCGGTGGCGCTCTCGATCGCGAGCCCGGGGCCGGCGGGATGCACCGGGCCCTCATGCGTCGCGCTCACGGCGCCTCCGCCGCGCGGCGCCACGCCTCGAGCAGCTCGAGCCCGCGGCCCTGCGACGCGGAGGCGGTGAGCACGCGCTCGCTCTCGCCCGCGATGTCGAAGCGAAGCGCGAGGGATCCGCGCCGCAGCCACCCCGGGAGCTTCTCGCCCCACTCGACCACCAGCGCCCCGCGCTCGACTTCCTCCTCCAGGCCGAGGGCGTCGGTGTCCATCGGCTCGACGCGGTAGAGGTCGAGGTGGACGAGCAGCAGCTCGCGCCCGCGGTACTGGTTCACGAGCGTGAACGAAGGGCTGCGCACGCGCGCCGTCGCCGCGAGCCCGCGCGCGAGCCCGGCGACGAAGCGGGTCTTGCCCGAGCCGAGCGGACCGGTCAGCAGCAGCACGTCGCCGCGGGCGAGCGCCGGGGCCAGCGCCTCGCCGAGCGCTTCGGTCTCCTCGACCGAGGCGGTGCGGCGCGCCGGCGCGGCGGCGGGCGGGGCTTCCGGCGCCGGCGGATCGGGTCCGGGATCTCCGCTCACGGCCGGCGCGGCGTCAGGGTGACGAGCGGCAGGATCATCTCCTCGACCGAGATCCCGCCGTGCTGGAGCGAGCCACGGTACTGGCGCTCGAACTCGTGGAAGCGCGTCGGGTACACGAAGAAGAAGTCCTCGCGCGCCAGGATGTAGTTCTTGTTCACGCCCTCGTCCGGGAGCATGTAATCCATCGGGCGGCGCACGATCACCGCCTGCTTGGCATCGCAGTTCAGGTTCACGCCGAACTTGTAGCGCAGGCTCGTCGAGGTGTCGCGGTTGCCGTAGACCAGCGCCGCGCGCCGCCCCAGCACGGCGCCATGGTCGGTGGTGAGCACCACCGTGCAGTCCTGGGTGGAGAGCGCGCGGAAGATGTCGTAGAGCGGGCTGTGCACGAACCACGCCTTCATCACCGAGCGGAACGCCGCCTCGTCGGGCGCGAGTTCCTGGAGGATCTCGCTCTCGGAGCGGCCGTGCGCCAGGATGTCGAGGAAGTTGAACACCAGGCTCACCAGCGACAGCCCGGCGAACGAGTTGATCTGGCGGCGCGTCGCGATCGCCTCGTCCTGGTCGTAGATCTTGATGTACTTCGTGCCCTTCTGCGGCACGGCCTTGAGCCGCTCGAGCTGCAGGTCCAGGAACTGGCGCTCAAAGCGGTTCCGCGTACGCTCGTCCTGGGTGGTCTCCTGCCACAGGTCGGGGTGGCGCTGCTTGAGCTGCGCGGGCAGCAGCCCCGAGAAGATGGCGTTGCGCGAATACGGCGTGGCGGTGGGCAGGATCGAGCAGTAGTACTCGCGCCGGATCTCGAACAGCTCCTCGAGCAGCGGCTCGAGCGTGAACCACTGGTCGAGCCGCATGCAGTCGATGATGACGAACACCACGCGCCGGCCCGCGCGCAGCGGCGGCACCACCGCGTGCTCCACCACGTCGGTCGAGAGCCGCGGCCGCTCGGCGGCGCCGCGCACCCAGTGCGGGTAGCCCTCCTCGATGAAGCGGCCGAACTCGATGTTGAGCCCGCGCCGGAAGTCGGCGTGCGCCTGCTTCAGCCCCGCCTCGGGCGCGTCGTCGAAGCGCACGTCCCAGCGCGCCACGTCCACCGCCAGGTCCACCCAGCCCTGCCAGTCGAGCCGCCGCAGGTCGAGCATCTGCCAGTGCTGCATCTCGACCACGTAGTCGCGGGCGCGCTGAGAGTCCTGGAGCTTCTGCGCGTCGAACACGCGCTTGCACGCCAGGAACACCTGCGACGGGTTGACCGGCTTGATGAGGTAGTCGGTGATGTGCTTCCCGATCGCCTCGTCCATCAGCGACTCCTCCTCGCTCTTGGTGACGAGGATGACCGGCACAGCCAGGTCGCGCGCCTTGATCTCGCCGAGCGTGGCGAGCCCGCCCAGGCCCGGCATCATCTCGTCGAGCAGCACGATGTCGTAACGCCCACGCGCGAGCTCGCCGAGCGCGTCCTCGCCGTTCGGGACCGCGGTCACGGCGAAGCCCTTCTGCTCGAGGAACTTGATGTGGGGCCGCAGCAGGTCGATCTCGTCGTCGGCCCAGAGGATCCTGCGTCTGGTCTCTTCGGGCATGGCTCGCGGGGTGGGTCGTGGGTGGCCGGGGAGCGTCCCTTCCTGCACCGCAGGAGGGTCTCTGGATGCAGGAAGCCGACGCATCATAGCGCCCGCTCCGGGAGCGCGCCAACGCGGCGAGCCGGACCGGGCCCGGGCGCCCGGTCGCGGGCGTTGACCCCCGCATGACGGCGGCCTAAGGTCGCGGCTGCCCGGCCCTCCTCTCACACACCCAGCAACAGGAAGGACTCCCATGCGACTGGCGACCTCCTCCCTCCTCCCGCTCGCCACGCTGCTCTTCTTCGCGGCCGGCGTCTCGGAAGCCCGTCCCGCGGACACGCTCGCCACCCTTGCCGGCGGCGTGCGCGCGGGCCCTCTCGCGCTGACTCACGGCGGTGTCGGCTCGCCACCCGAGCTGGCCGACGGCCCGCGCGCCGCGGCGGATACCGCGCTCAGGGTGCTGCTCGCCGGCGGCTCGAGCCTGGATGCCGCCGCTGCCGGCACCGTGCGACTCGAGAACGACCCGCGCTTCAACGCCGGCACCGGCGCCAACATCCGGCTCGACGGGAAGACCATCCAGATGGACGCCGCGGTCATGACGGGCGCGGGCCGCTTCGCCGCCGTGGGCGTGATCGAGCGCGTCCGCAACCCGGTGCTGGTGGCGCGCGCGGTGATGGACTCGACCCCGCACCTGTTCCTGGCAGGCGAGGGCGCCACGCGCTTCGCGCACAGGATCGGCTTCGCGGACGTGCTGCCCACCTCTCCCGAGGCCGAGGCCAAGTACCGCGCGCGCATGAAGCGCCAAGCCGAGGTGTTCGGGCGCACCGACACCACGGCCTTCGACTGGCGCCGCTACTGGAACTTCCCGAACCCGATGCCGGCGGACGTGCTCGA